>NZ_JBYSYW010000040.1:0-51896 GCF_058783825.1 Pseudomonas sp. FW305-96 | reverse complement strand
CATGTGAGAGTAGGTCATCGTCAAGATTCATTTCGCAAAACCCCTATCTGCGCGAGCAGGTAGGGGTTTTGTCTTTGGGCCTGGAAAACCCATGGCCTGCCGGGCAGCATCGCGAGACCTTGTCTGCTGTCTCCGTGATAAGGTTTCCCGTCAGCATCAACCGCATTCCGAGAGCTCCTATGCCGCAGACCACCTCACTCCATCCAGGTTTCATGATCGTCCAGGGCAATCGCTTGGACGAACTGCGTAATCTGGTGGTGAGCGTGATGCGCCGCTACCCCCTGGCGCCACTGGAGAACGAGATTGCGCTGGTACAGAGCAACGGTATCGCCCAATGGCTGAAACTGGCGCTGGCCGAGGACCCGCAAGACGACGATCAGGGCGGTTGCGGCATCGCCGCTGCCATCGATGTGCAGCTCCCGGGCAGCTTCATGTGGCAGCTGTATCGCCGTGTGTTGGGCCGTGATGAAATCCCCGAGGTTTCGCTGCTCGACAAGGCCCCCCTGACCTGGCGCCTGATGCGCCTGCTCCCGGAAGTGATCGAGCGTCCGCACTTCGAACCTCTGCGCCGCTTCCTCACCGACGATAGCGACCTACGCAAGCGTTACCAGCTAGCTGAGCGCCTTGCCGACCTGTTCGACCAGTACCAGGTCTACCGCGCCGACTGGTTGAAGGACTGGGCAGATGGTGCCCATGTACTCAATACCGCCCGTGGCGAGCGCAAGCCCTTGGCTGCTGGCAATCGCTGGCAGGCCGAGCTGTGGCGGCTCCTGCTCGAGGACGTGGGCGAGGAGGGCATGGCCCAGAGCCGAGCCGGTGTGCACCAGCGCTTCATCGAACGTATCAACAGCCTGGAGCAGGCGCCCCCAGGGCTGCCGGCGCGATTGATCGTGTTCGGCATTTCGTCGCTGCCGGCACAGATTCTGGAAGCCCTGGCAGGTCTTGCCCGTTTCAGCCAGGTGCTGCTGTGCGTGCACAACCCTTGTCGCCACCACTGGGGCGATATCGTCGCCGACAAGGACCTGCTGCGGCACCAGTACAAACGCCAGCAACGCAAGCAGGGCATGCCTTTGCAGCTGGACGACGAACTGCTGCATCAGCATGCCCATCCGCTGTTGGCGGCCTGGGGCAAGCAGGGGCGCGACTACATCAACCTGCTCGACAGCTACGACGACCCAGGCAGCTACCAGAATGTCTTCAGCGAAGGCCGTATCGACCTGTTCAGTGATGCACAACCCGAGACCCTGCTCAACCAGCTGCAGGACGATATCCTCGAGCTGCGGCCTTTGGCCGAGACGCGTACGCAATGGCCAGCAGTCGATCCGGCCAAGGACCGCTCCGTGCGCTTCCACCTGGCCCATAGCCCGCAGCGCGAAGTCGAGATCCTCCACGACCAGTTACTCGCCCGCTTCAGCGCCGACCCGACCCTGCGCCCGCGCGACGTCATCGTCATGCTGCCGGCCATCGACACCTACGCACCGCATATCCGTGCCGTGTTCGGCCAGCTCGATCGCAACGACCCGCGCTATATCCCCTTCACCCTGACCGACCAGGGCCAGCGTGGTCGCGACCCTCTGCTCATTGCCCTGGAACACCTGCTCAAGCTGCCCGACAGCCGCTTTGCCGTCAGTGAAGTTCTCGATCTGCTGGATGTACCGGCCGTGCGCGCCCGTTTCGCCATCCAGGAAGGCGACCTGCCGACGCTGCATCGCTGGATCGAAGGGGCGGGTATCCGCTGGGGGCTGAGTGCCGAACAGCGCGCCAGCCTGGGGCTGCCGGAAGGACTGGAGCAGAACAGTTGGCGATTCGGCCTGCGCCGGATGTTGCTGGGGTACGCGGTCGGGGTGGGCGAAGGCTGTGACGGCATCGAGCCTTATGACGAGATTGGCGGCCTCGATGCCGCATTGATCGGGCCGCTGGTCGCCTTGCTCGATGCCCTGGAGGTCGCTTGCCAGGCCCTGACCCAGCCGGCCTCTGCGCCAGACTGGGGCGCACGGCTGCACGCCCTGCTGCAGATCTTCTTCCTGGCCGAGAACGAACACGACGAGCTGCTCCTGGTGCAACTGCAGGATCTGCGCGACACCTGGCTGGAGACTTGCGAGGCGGTGGGCCTGCAAGACCTGCTGCCGCTAACGGTGGTGCGCGAGGCCTGGCTGTCGGGGTTGGACCAGGGCAAGTTGTCGCAACGCTTCCTTGCCGGTTCCGTGAACTTCTGCACCCTGATGCCCATGCGCGCCATCCCGTTCCGTGTGGTCTGCCTGCTGGGCATGAACGATGGTGACTATCCACGTGCCCAGCCGCCCCTGGACTTCGACCTGATGGCCAGCGACTATCGTCCGGGCGATCGCTCCCGGCGAGAGGATGACCGTTACCTGTTGCTCGAAGCCTTGCTGTCGGCACGTGACCAGCTCTATGTCAGCTGGGTCGGGCGCAGTATCCGCGACAACAGCGAGCGTCCAGCCTCGGTGCTGATCGGGCAACTGCGCGATCACCTGGCCGCCGGCTGGCAGCTCGCCGGTGCCAAGGCCGGGTTGCGCGATGACGCTGGACAGCAGTTGCTGCATGCGTTGACCCAGGAGCATCCGCTGCAGCCGTTCAGCCAGCGCTATTTCCAGAAAGGCAGCCCGCTGTTCAGTTTTGCCCATGAGTGGCTGGCCTTGCATCAGGCCGAGGACGGCGCAGCGACCGCCGCTATCGGGCTGTCGCCCTACGTCAGCGATGAACCGCTGAACCTGGTGCAGCTTCAGGACTTCCTGCGCCACCCGGTACGGCATTTTTTCAGCCAGCGCCTGAAAGTGTTCTTCGAAACGTTGGAGGCGCCGACGCCGGACGAAGAACCCTTCGTCCTGGATGCCCTGCAACGCTATGGCTTGAGTGAAAGTCTGCTCGGCGCCGCGCTGGCCGACCCCGACAACGCCGAGCGAGCCCTGCAAGCCCAGGCCCGGAGGCTGCAGGCCTGCGGGCTGCTACCGTTGGCCGGGTTCGGCGAGGCCTTGCAGGCGGAACTGATCCAGCCGCTGCCGGACTTGCTGCAACGCCATCGACAGTTGCTGCAGCGCTGGCCGACGCTGGTCGAGGGTGCCCTGCCGATTCACTTCGAACAGGGCGCGCAGCGCCTGGAAGGCTGGCTCGGCCGTGTGTACCAAGGCGAAGACCAAAGCCTGCTGAGCATCGCCACCGTGCCCAATACCCTCAGTGCCGGGCGCAACAGCCTGAAATGGCATCGCCTGATCCCTGCCTGGGTCATGCACCTTGCCGCCTGCGCCTCGGGCTATCCGCTGCACAGCGCGTTGGTGGCCAGCGACCTGACCTTGCTGCTGGCACCACTGCCGCAGGCCGATGCGATGCAGCGCCTGGGCGAGTTGCTGGTGGCACGCCAGGCGGGAATGAACGCGCCCTTGCCCGTCGCGGCCAAGACCGCCTTCGCCTGGCTGGCCCAGGAGGACCCGGACAAGGCCCTGGCTGCCGCGGCCCGGGCCTACGAAGGTGACGGCCAGAACAGCTTCGGCGAGCGCAGCGAGAGCCTGGCCCTGGCCCGTCAATACCGTGACTTCGCCGCACTGGCCCTCGAGGAAACCTTCGAGGGTTGGTGCGAAACCCTGTATCGCCCCTTGTTCGCGGCGCCCTGGCAAACCCTGGGCAACCCGGAGAGCGCCCAATGACCCAAGCCCGCCCCCTGGCGCTGAGCTTTCCTTTGCACGGCAGCCAACTGATCGAGGCCAGCGCCGGCACCGGCAAGACCTTCACCATCTCGGCCTTGTACCTGCGCCTGATCCTCGGGCATGGCGGCGAGCAGGGCTTTGCCCGCGAGCTGCTGCCGCCGCAGATCCTGGTGGTGACCTTCACCGATGCGGCAACCAAGGAACTGCGTGAGCGTATCCGTGCGCGCCTGGCTGAAGCGGCGCGCTTTTTCCGCGGCGAGCTCGAGGATGCCGACCCTTTGCTGCACCTGCTGCGCGAGGATTATCCACCGGCGCACTGGCCACGCTGTGCCAACCGTCTGGAAATCGCCGTGCAATGGATGGACGAAGCGGCGGTGTCGACCATCCACGGCTGGTGCCAGCGCATGTTGCGCGAGCATGCGTTTGACAGTGGCAGCCTATTCACCCAGAGCCTGGAAACCGATCACAGCGAGTTGCTGGGCCAGGTCATGCGCGACTACTGGCGGCGCTTCTGCTACGGCATGCGTGGCGAGTCGCTGGCCTGGGTGCGCGGCAACTGGGGCAGCCCCGATGCCTTGTTGCCAAGGATCAGGCCATTGTTCGGCCGCGTCCGTGGCCAGGTGGACGACCAGGAGCCGCAAGCCTTGATCGAGGCGACCCTGCGCCAGCGCACCGAGCAGTTGGCCCAACTCAAGGCCCCTTGGGCCGCCTGGGCCGATGAGCTGCAGCAGATCTGCCGCGATGCCGTGGCGGCCAAGCAGGCGGACGGGCGCAAGTTGCAGGCACGCTACTTCGAGCCCTGGTTCGACAAACTGCGCGCCTGGGCCGGTGATGAGCAGGCCATGGAGCTGGACCTGGGCACCGGCTTCACCCGGCTGACCCCGGCGGGCATGGCCGAGGCGTGGAAGGCCGACGAGCCACCGCAGCACCCGGCGCTGCACGCCATGGCGGCCCTGCGTGAACAGTTGCAGGGGCTGGCCAGTCCCGATGCGCGCCTGCTGGAGCATGCCGCCGCCTGGGTTTCGGCGCGCTTCGAGGTGGAGAAGCGTCGACGCGCCGAAATGGGCTTCGACGACATGCTTTTGCGCCTTGAGCAGGCCCTGGGCAGCGATGCCGGCGAGCGCCTGGCCGCGTTGATCCGCGAGCAGTTCCCGGTCGCGTTGATCGACGAGTTCCAGGACACCGACCCCGTCCAGTACGGCATCTTCGAGCGCATCTACCGTATCAGCGAGAACAACCCGGACACCGGCCTGTTCATGATCGGCGACCCCAAGCAGGCGATCTATGCCTTCCGCGGCGCCGACATCTTCACCTACCTGGCCGCGCGCCGCGCCACCGCCGGGCGCCTGCACAGCCTGGACACCAACTACCGCTCCAGCCAGGCCATGGTCGCGGCGGTGAATCGGGTATTCCTCCAGGCCGAGGAGCGTGCCGAGGGCCGTGGGGCATTCCTGTTCCGGGCCCATGGCGATAACCCGCTGCCTTTCGTCGAAGTACGCGCCAAGGGCCGTGGCGAGCAATTGCTGGTGGCCGGTCAGCCGAGCGCGGCCCTCTGTTGCTGGCAGCTGGAAAGTGATGAGCCGGTATCCAGTACCTTGTATCGCCAGCAGCTGGCGGCCAGTTGCGCGAGCCATATCGTCGAGCTGCTCAATGGCGGGCAGCAAGGCGTCAGTGGTTTCGCCGACACCGCTGGCAAGTTGCGCCCCTGCCTGCCCTCCGATATCGCCATCCTGGTGCGCGACGGCCGCGAGGCCCAGCTGATCCGCGCCGAGCTGGCCGCCCGCGATGTGCGCAGCGTGTACCTGTCGGACAAGGACTCGGTGTTCGCCGCCCAGGAGGCCCACGACCTGCTGGCCTGGCTCAAGGCCTGCGCCGAACCGGACTCGGAGCGCCTGCTCAAGGCCGCCCTGGCCAGCCTGACCCTCGATCTGCCGCTGGTCGAACTGGAGCGCCTGAACCAGGACGAGCGGGTCTGGGAGAGCTGGGTCATGCGTTTCCGTCGCTACCGCGACACCTGGCAACGCCAGGGCGTGCTGCCGATGCTGCGCCGCCTGCTGCATGACTTCCAGCTGCCCCGCGCGTTGATGGGCCGCAGTGACGGCGAACGCGTGCTGACCAACCTGCTGCACCTGGCCGAGCTGTTGCAGCAGGCGGCGGGCGAACTGGATGGCGAGCAAGCGCTGATCCGTCACCTTACCGAGCACTTGGCCAACGCAGGGCAGGCGGGCGAGGAGCAGATCCTGCGCCTGGAAAGCGACGAGCAACTGGTCAAGGTGGTGACCATCCACAAATCCAAGGGCCTGGAATACCCGCTGGTGTACCTGCCGTTCATCTGCACCAGCAAACCGGTGGATGGCCAGCGCCTGCCCTTGGGCTGGCACGATGACCAGGGCGCGGCACACCTGACCCTGACGCCGAATGCCGAGCAGATCGAGCGCGCCGACGACGAGCGCCTGGCCGAGGACCTGCGCCTGCTCTACGTCGCCCTGACCCGTGCCCAATACGCTTGCTGGCTGGGCGTCGCCGACCTCAAGCGCGGCACCCAGCGCAGCTCGCAACTGCACCGTTCGGCCCTGGGTTACCTGCTCGGCGGCGGGCTGCTGTTGCCCGCCTCCAGCCAGCTGGGCGAGTGGCTCCAGGCACTGGCAGCGAGCAACCCGGCCATCAGCCGGGAGGCGCTGCCCGAAGTGCAGACACAGAGCTATCGCACGCCGGACAGCCAGCGCGAACTCCTGCCGCCACGCAAGCCACGGCGCGCCGCCGCGGAACACTGGTGGATTGCTTCCTACAGTGCCCTGCGGGTGGGCGACCAGACGCTGATCGCCGATAGCTCCCAGGCCCAGCAACTGCTGGACGACGAGGTGCTGGACAGCCAGCTGCTGCGCGAGGTCCCGGCCGAGGCGGGCGATATCCACCGCTTCCCCCGTGGGCCGAACCCGGGGACCTTCCTCCATGGCCTGCTCGAATGGGCGGGCCGCGAAGGCTTCGCCGAGATCAGCAGCCAGGCCGAGGTGATCGAGCGCACCGTGGGGCGGCGCTGCAATCGACGCGACTGGACCGGCTGGATCCCCACGCTGACGCAGTGGCTGCAGCAACTGCTGCTGCAACCCATGCCGTTGCAGGGTGCCACTCTGACCCTGGCGCAACTGAACCAATACCAGATCGAAATGGAGTTCTGGTTCGCCAGCCACCAGGTCGACGCCCTGCGCCTCGACTACCAGGTGGCGCGCCATACCCATGGCGGCGCGGCGCGCCCGGCCGCGCAGCCGACCTTGCTCAATGGCATGTTCAAGGGCTTCATCGACCTGGCGTTCGAGCTCGATGGGCGCTACTACGTGGCCGACTACAAGTCCAACTGGCTTGGCCCCGACGCCGAAGCCTATGGCGACCTGGCGATGGAGCAGGCGATCCTCGAGCACCGCTACGACCTGCAGTACGTGCTCTACCTGCTGGCCCTGCATCGCCAGTTGCGCGCCCGCCTGCCTGACTACGACTACGATCGGCATGTCGGCGGCGCCGTGTTCATCTTCCTGCGCGGCGTCACGTCGGCGGGCCACGGGCTGTATCATGCGCGGCCACCCCGGGCGCTGATCGAGCAGCTCGACGCGATGTTCCGGGGTGAGCTAGAACCTGAACAACAGGACCTGTTTGCCGGAGCCGCGCCATGAGCCGCAACCTCGATGACCTGCTGCCCACGCCATTGCAGGCGGAGCATCTGAGCGCCCTGGCGCCGCTGAGCGCCAGCCATGACCTGCTGGCGTTGCTCGATCGCTGGGTCGAGCGCGGGTGGTTGCGTGCCCTGGACCGGGCCTTCGTGAGTTTTCTCGAGGAGCGGGCGCCAGGCAGTGACCCTTTGGTCCTGCTCGCCGCGGCGCTGGCCAGCCACCAGCTGGGGCATGGGCATGTGTGCCTGGATCTGCGCCAGACCCTCGCTGAACCAGACTTCGCCCTGTCGCTGCCACCGGAAGGCGATGCCCTGGCCGGGCCGCTGCTGCTGCCTTCGCAACTGCTGGCCAGCCTTGACCTGGGTACCTGGCTGCAACGGATTGCCGAGAGCCCGCTGGTCGCGGCGGGCGATAGCGTCGAACAGCGCGCCCGGCCACTGGTGCTCAGCGCCGAGCGCCTGTACCTGCGCCGCTACTGGGCCTACGAGCGGCGGATCGACGACGCCCTGCATGAGCGCCTGGCGCGCCGTCAGCCTCAGCCCGCCGATCTGGCCCAGCGCCTGGCGCAGCTCTTCGACGGCGGCTCGGCGGCCGGCGAGGTGGACTGGCAGAAACTGGCCTGCGCGCTGGCCACCCGAGCGGGTTTCAGTGTGATCACCGGCGGCCCCGGCACCGGCAAGACCACCACCGTGGTACGCCTGCTGGCGTTGCTGCAGGGGCCGGCGGTCGAGCAAGGCCGGCCGCTGCGTATCCGCCTGGCGGCACCGACCGGCAAGGCCGCGGCGCGCCTGACCGAGTCCATCGGCCAGCAGGTCGAGCGCCTGCAGGTGGACGTTGAGGTACGGGCGCAGATCCCCACCGAGGTCAGCACCGTGCACCGCCTGCTGGGCAGCCGCCCAGGCTCGCGGCATTTCCGCCATCATGCCGGCAACCCGTTGCCGCTTGACGTATTGGTGATCGATGAAGCCTCGATGATCGACCTGGAGATGATGGCCAACCTGCTCGATGCCCTGCCGTCCACTGCACGGCTGGTGCTGCTGGGCGACAAGGACCAGCTGGCCTCGGTGGAAGCCGGGGCGGTGCTGGGCGATCTGTGCCGCGACGCCGAGGAAGGCTGCTACTGGCCGCAGACCCTGGCCTGGCTGGAGCAGGTGGGCGGGCAGTCGCTGGCGGGCATCGGCCTGAAACCGGGCGATGGCCAGCGCAATCCGCTGGCCCAGCAGATCGTGATGCTACGTCATTCGCGGCGTTTCGGCGAAGGCAGCGGCATCGGCCAGCTGGCGCGCCTGGTCAATCGCCAGCAGGCGCTGGAGGCGCGGGCGCTGCTGGCGACCCGGCCTGCGGACGTTCATTGCCTGACCCTGGGCGGCGAACACGACAAGCGCTTCGATCGCCTGTTGCTAGACGGCCTTGGCCAGGGCGGCGAAGGGCCGCAGGGTTACCGTGGCTACCTGCGCACCATCGGCCGCTTGCGCCCACCGCCTGGCACCCCGGGCGACGATCCGCGCTGGGAGCGCTGGGCGGCCGAGGTACTGCAGAGCTTCGAAGCCTTCCAGTTGCTTTGCGCCGTGCGCAGGGGCGCCTGGGGCGTCGAAGGCCTGAACGAACGCGTGGCCCGGGTGCTGCACAATGCCGGGCTGATCGATAGCCAGCAACCCTGGTACGAGGGCCGCCCGGTACTGGTCACCCGCAATGACTACGGTCTCGGCCTGATGAACGGTGATATCGGCATTGCCCTGCGCCTGCCGGACGAGCAGGGCGAGGCGCTACTGCGCGTGGCCTTTCCGCGCAACGATGGCAGCGGTGGGGTACGCTTCGTCCTGCCCAGCCGACTCAGCGAAGTGGAAACCGTATTCGCCATGACCGTGCACAAGTCCCAGGGCTCGGAATTCAGCCATACCGCGCTGGTACTGCCCGATGCCTTGAACCCGGTCTTGACCAAGGAACTGGTGTACACCGGTATCACCCGTGCCAAGCACTGTTTCAGCCTGATCGAGCCGCGCGCCGGGGTGTTCGAGGAAGCGGTGGAGCGCAAGGTCAGGCGTGTCTCGGGGCTGATGCTGGAGCAAGTCTGACTCTGGAGTTCGCCGCCGATATGCTATCGTTGCGGCATTATCCGCAAACATTTTGTGAGATTTTCCCCCATGACTGTGGCTGTCTCGGTCTTGAGACGAGTGACGGGTTGTGCGCTCTCGCTGCTGATGGCCACGCTGTTGTCGACCGGCGCTCCCGCCTGGGCGGGCACTGCCGCGTCGGACGCGCAGGCGCAGCAACGGGCCAAGGCCGTAACCCAGGTGGTACTGGGGATCCTCAGCTACGCACGCTGGCCTGCCGACCCCAACCCCTTGCGCCTGTGCCTGGTCGGCCCTACCGAGTACGCCGACGACCTGATCAAGGGCAACGTGCAGAACTCCGGGCAACCCCTGCAGGTGCGCCGTCTGCTGGCCGACGACCCGAGCGTGGCCAATGCCTGCGATGCCATCTATATCGGCAAGCTCGACAAGCTGGAACGTGAGCGACTGTTCCAGCGGGTCAATGGCCACCCTTTGCTGAGCATCAGCGAAGCCGATGATCCGTGCACCGTGGGTAGCCTGTTCTGCCTGCGGGTCAGCGACCAGCAGGTGGCGTTCGACGTCAACCTCGACTCGGTGGCGCGCAGCGGTGTGCGCATCCACCCCAGCGTGCTGCAGCTGTCGCGACGGCGGGCAGGGCAGCCATGAAGCGTTCAGCCAAGCGCTTCAGCCGGCCGACCCTGCGTGCCGTGCTCGGCCGTCGTCACCTGAGCGTGGCGCTGCTCGCCGCGGGCCTGGCCGGTGTACTGGTGACCCTGCTCGGCGTGGCGGCGTTGCGCGTCTATGCCAATCACAACCTGCACCTGATCGCTCGCTCCATCAACTACACCGTCGAGGCCGCCGTGGTGTTCGACGACAGTGCCGCGGCCAACGAAGCGCTGGCATTGATCGCCTCCACCGAGGAAGTCGCCGACGCCAAGGTCTATGACAACGACGGCGAACTGCTCGCCCATTGGCAGCGTGATACGCCCGGCGTGATGGCGCAGTTGCAGACTCAGGTGGCGCGCAGCCTGCTGGAAGAGCCGATCAACATGCCGGTGCAACACATGGGCCAGCGCGTCGGGCATATCGAGTTGACCGGGCAGGGTGGCAGCCTGGTGCGCTTCCTGCTCAGCGGTCTGGTCGGGATCCTGGTGTGCACGGTGCTCAGCGCGGTGCTGGCGCTGTACCTGTCACGACGCCTGTTCGGCGACATCATCCGGCCCCTGCGCAACCTGGCTAGCGTCGCCCATGCGGCGCGGCGCGAGCGCAGTTTCGATCGCCGCGTGCCGGAAACCCAGATCGCCGAGCTCAACGAGCTGGGCAACGACTTCAATGCCCTGCTCGATGAGCTGGAGGTGTGGCAGAGCCACCTGCAAAGCGAGAACGAAACCCTCGCCCACCAGGCCAGCCACGACAGCCTGACCGGCCTGCCCAACCGCGCCTTCTTCGAAGGACGGCTGAGTCGCAGCCTGCGCAACGCCGCACGCACTGAAGATCACCTGGCCCTGTTGTTCCTCGACAGCGACCATTTCAAGCAGATCAACGACAGCCTCGGCCATGCGGTGGGTGACGAAGTGCTGATCAGCGTGGCCAGCCGGGTGCGTGCGCAACTGCGCGAGCATGACCTGGTGGCGCGCCTGGGCGGTGACGAGTTCGCCGTGCTGCTGACGCCGCTGCACTCGCGTGAGGATGCCAAGCGCATCGCCGAGAAAATCGTCGCCAGCATGAAGCTGCCGGTGCAGCTGGAGGATGGTACCAGTCTGACCACCTCGCTGAGTGTCGGCATCGCCTATTACCCGGACGACGGCCGCGACCCGGCCAGTCTGCTCAATGCCGCCGATGCGGCGATGTACCAGGCCAAGCGCAATCGCCGCGGCCATTGGCAAGTGGCACAGACGGAACGCTGTGCCAACGATGCAAAGAACAGGAGCTGAACCGTGACCAAGCGTTTTTCCGTACTGCGTTTCCCGTTATTCACCCTGCTGCTGGCGCTGTTCGCCCTGGCCGGCTGCCAGAGCGTGCCGCCCAAGGGGCTGACACCCGAGCAGGTCGCCGTGCTCAAGCGCGAGGGCTTCGCCCCGACCGATGACGGCTGGGCGTTCGACCTGTCCGGCAAGGTGCTGTTCGGCAGCGACCTGGACAGCCTCAACAGCCAGAGCGAGTCGATCGTCGAGCGCATCGGCAAGGCATTGCTGTCGGTGGATATCCAGCGCGTGCGCATCGACGGCCACGCCGACGCCTCGGGCAAGGCCGCCTACAACCAGCAGTTGTCCGAGCGCCGCGCGCAGAGCGTGGCCAAGGCTTTGGCCGGCATCGGCATGCAGCCGCAGAACATCCAGACCCGCGGCATGGGCAGCAGCCAGCCGGTGGCGGACAACCGTACCGCCGCAGGGCGCATGGAGAATCGCCGCGTGTCGATCGTGGTGGGGTCGGAGTGATACCGACATCGCGGGGCAAGCCCCGCGATGATGCCTACCCTCAATCCCGAGCGAACTTCATCTCCCGCGTCTCCCCCATCAACAACGGCGCATTGGCCTCGGTCACCTCACGGATGTAATCCCACAGCAGGGTGATCCGCTTCAACTTGCGCAGGTCCTCCCGGCAGTACATCCAGAACTGCCGCGTCACCTCGATCTGCTCCGGCAGCACCGTCACCAGGCGTGGATCCTGCGCCGCCAGGAAGCACGGCAGGATCGCCAGCCCACGCCCCTGCAACGCCGCCGTGTACTGGGCGATCACGCTGGTGCTGCGCAGGTGCGCGTTGGCATTGGGGATCAGGTTGGCCAGGTACAGCAGCTCCGAGCTGAAGGCCAGGTCGTCCACGTAGCTGATGAACGGGTGGCGCCCCAGGTCGGCGATCTCGCGAATCGGCTCGTGGCGATCCAGGTAGTCCTGGGTGGCATACAGGCGCAGGCGGTAATCGCACAGCTTGCAGCACACATAGGGGCCGTGTTCCGGGCGCTCCAGGGCGATGACGATATCGGCTTCGCGCTTGGACAGGCTGATGAAGTGCGGCAGCGGCAGGATGTCCACCGAGATCGCCGGCCAGGCATCGACGAAGTGGCTCAGCTGCGGGGTGACGAAGAAGCTGCCGAAGCCTTCGGTGCAGCCCATGCGCACATGCCCCGACAATGCCACGCCCGAGCCCGAGACTTGCTCGCAAGCCATGTGCAGGGTGCTCTCGATCGACTCGGCATAGCCCAGCAGACGCTGGCCCTCGGCGGTGAGGACGAAGCCGTTGGTCCGCGATTTTTCGAACAGCAAAGTGCCCAGCGCCCCTTCCAGTGAACCGATGCGCCGCGACACCGTGGTGTAGTCCACGGCCAGGCGCTTGGCCGCACTGCTGGCCTTGCGGGTGCGCGCTACCTCAAGAAAGAACTTGAGGTCGTCCCAGTTCAGCGCGCTCAGGGAGGTGAGGTCTTTTTGCATGATGATCCGGTTTTTTTGTGCATTCTTGTTGGATGTTTGCACATCTATACTCGATCTCAGCCCCTGTACGCCACCCCGTGTCCATGCCGGCGTAGGCGTCCTCGTTCCGACAATAATTCCAAGGAGAGCGCAGATGAACGCACCCCAGACGCCCGACCAGACCAAGGTCGAGCAGGTCAAGCTGCTGATCGACGGCCAATGGGTCGAGTCGAAGACCACCGAATGGCGTGACATCGTCAACCCGGCGACCCAGCAAGTGCTGGCGCGGGTGCCGTTCGCCACCGTCGAGGAAGTGAACGCCGCGGTGGCCGCTGCCGAGCGTGCCTTCAAGACCTGGCGCGACACTCCGATCGGCGCGCGCATGCGCATCATGCTCAAGCTGCAGGCACTGATCCGCGAACACAGCAAGCGCATCGCCGTGACCCTCAGCGCCGAACAGGGCAAGACCATTGCCGACGCCGAGGGCGATATCTTCCGCGGCCTGGAAGTGGTCGAGCACGCCGCCTCCATCGGCACCCTGCAGATGGGTGAGTTCGCCGAAAACGTCGCCGGCGGCGTCGACACCTATACCCTGCGCCAGCCGATCGGCGTGTGCGCCGGCATCACCCCGTTCAACTTCCCGGCGATGATCCCGCTGTGGATGTTCCCGATGGCCATCGTCTGCGGCAACACCTTCGTGCTCAAGCCATCCGAGCAGGACCCGCTGTCGACCATGATGCTGGTCGAGCTGGCGCTGGAGGCTGGCATCCCCGCCGGTGTGCTCAACGTGGTGCACGGTGGCAAGCAGGTGGTCGACACGATCTGTACCCACCAGGACATCAAGGCGATCTCTTTCGTCGGCTCGACCGAAGTCGGCACCCACGTTTACAACCTGGGCAGCCAGCACGGCAAGCGCGTGCAGTCGATGATGGGCGCCAAGAACCACGCCGTGGTGCTGCCCGACGCCAACCGTACCCAAACCATCAACGCCTTGGTCGGCGCCGCCTTCGGCGCGGCCGGGCAGCGCTGCATGGCCACCTCGGTGGCGGTGCTGGTGGGCAAGGCCCGCGAATGGCTGCCGGATATCAAGGACGCGGCCAGCAAGCTCAAGGTCAACGCCGGCAACGAGCCGGGCACCGATGTCGGCCCGGTGGTCTCCAAGCGCGCCAAGGAGCGCGTGCTGGGCCTGATCGAGAGCGGCATCAAGGAAGGCGCCAAGCTCGAGCTCGACGGTCGTGACGTCAAGGTGCCGGGCTACGAGCAAGGCAACTTCGTCGGCCCGACCCTGTTTTCCGGGGTGAAGACCGACATGCAGGTCTACACCCAGGAAATCTTCGGCCCGGTGCTGGTGACCCTGGAGGTCGACACCCTCGACGAGGCCATCGCCCTGGTCAACGCCAACCCGTTCGGCAACGGCACCGGTCTGTTCACCCAGAGCGGCGCGGCGGCGCGCAAGTTCCAGAGCGAGATCGACATCGGCCAGGTCGGCATCAACATCCCGATCCCGGTACCGGTGCCGTTCTTCAGCTTCACAGGTTCCCGCGGTTCCAAGCTCGGCGACCTCGGCCCGTACGGCAAGCAGGTGGTGCAGTTCTACACTCAGACCAAGACCGTCACCGCCCGCTGGTTCGACGATGACAGCGTCAATGACGGTGTGAACACCACCATCAGCCTGCGCTAAGGAGCTCGTCATGCGTATCGCATTCATTGGCCTGGGCAACATGGGCGCGCCCATGGCCCGCAACCTGATCAAGGCCGGGCACCAGCTCAACCTGTTCGACCTGAACAAGACCGTGCTGGCCGAACTCGCCGAGCTGGGCGGGCAGGTCAGCACCTCGCCCAAGGACGCCGCCGCCAACAGCGAGCTGGTGATCACCATGCTGCCGGCCGCCGCTCATGTGCGTGGCGTGTACCTGGACGAAGAAACCGGCGTGCTGGCCGGCATTCACCCCGGCACTCCGACCGTGGACTGCAGCACCATCGATCCGCAGACCGCCCGTGAGGTCTCCAAGGCCGCGGCGGCCAAGGGCATCGACATGGGTGATGCGCCGGTCTCCGGCGGCACCGGTGGCGCGGCGGCCGGCACCCTGACCTTCATGGTCGGCGCCAGCGCCGAGCTGTTCGCCACCCTCAAGCCGGTGCTGGAGCAGATGGGTCGCAATATCGTGCATTGCGGCGAAGTCGGTACCGGGCAGATCGCCAAGATCTGTAACAACCTGCTGCTGGGCATCTCGATGATCGGCGTGTCCGAAGCCATGGCCCTGGGCAATGCGCTGGGCATCGACACCAAGGTGCTGGCCGGGATCATCAACAGCTCGACCGGGCGCTGCTGGAGTTCGGACACCTACAACCCGTGGCCCGGCATCATCGAGACTGCCCCGGCTTCACGGGGCTACACCGGAGGCTTTGGCGCCGAGCTGATGCTCAAGGACCTGGGGCTGGCCACCGAGGCCGCGCGCCAGGCGCACCAGCCGGTGATCCTGGGTGCCGTGGCCCAGCAGCTGTAC
Source organism: Pseudomonas sp. FW305-96 (assembly GCF_058783825.1). Taxonomy (NCBI): domain Bacteria; kingdom Pseudomonadati; phylum Pseudomonadota; class Gammaproteobacteria; order Pseudomonadales; family Pseudomonadaceae; genus Pseudomonas; species Pseudomonas sp. FW305-96. The sequence continues at coordinate 36,600 of NZ_JBYSYW010000040.1, read as the reverse complement.
CAGGCCATGAGCCTGCGCGGCGAGGGTGGCAAGGATTTCTCGGCGATCGTCGAGGGGTACCGCAAGAAGGATTGACCCGCGAGTGGACTTGATCGCGGACCGTATGGTCTTCCCCCTTGTAACTGCGCACCTTGGGGGAGGGGCATGCGCTCCGCGATTTTTTTGCTTCGAGCTATCAGGCAAAGACGAAGTACTTGCGCACCGTCTCGACCACTTCCCAGGTCCCTTTCATCCCCGGCTCGATCACGAACACATCCCCCGCCTTCAGATGCTTCGGCTCCTCGCCTTCCGGGGTGACGATGCAGTAGCCATCGAGGAAATGGCAGTACTCCCACTTCTCGTAGTTGACCTCGAACTTGCCCGGCGTGCAGATCCAGGTGCCCATGATCTTGCTGCCGTCGGCGGACAGGTAGGCGTTTAGGTTGACGGTGTGCGGGTCGCCGCCGATGCGCTTCCACTTGGTCGCGTCGACCACCGGGGTCGGGCAGGTTTCGCGCAGGACGGTGATGAAATCGGACATGGCGTGGCTCCAGGTAACAGGTGAGATGACGCGTCACCATAGGGCCATCGACGTACGGGCAGTTACCTGGGCTCGACGTCCAACTGCCTGCCTGCGCTATCTAAGCAGTATGTGGTAGTTTGCTCTCGCTCAATGGATGGGCATACGGACAATCTTGGAGGTTTCACAATGACTTCGATGAACACTGACTTCGTTTTAGATTGGCTTGCGGGCCTTGATGAATCGGAACAACAACAGATTGTGTCTGATCTCAACACTCATGGGCGTATTTCGGACCACAGTGGCACAGGACTCAGTTCGACGATTGTCGAGGCGTGGAAGGATCACCACACTGACTATCTGCGTGAGCGGGGATATAAAGGGGGCGACCTCGTTGTCACCACGCACACGACCCAAGACGGCACGGAGTACATTCTTCAAACCCAACCGTAGGCAGCCCCCCTTGGTTGCGTAGCTGTTGTTTCACGCCCACCAGTACCGCACGAAGTGGAAGAACACCGGCGCGGCGAAGCACACCGAGTCCATGCGGTCGAGCATGCCGCCGTGGCCTTCGATCATGTGGCCCCAGTCCTTCACTCCACGGTCGCGCTTGATCGCCGACATCACCAGCCCGCCGAAGAAGCCCATGGCATTGACCGTCAGCGCCATCAGCGCCGCCTGCCAGAAGGTAAACGGGGTGATCCAGCACAGCAGCGCGCCGACCAGGGTAGCCAAGGCCACGCCGCCGGCCAGGCCTTCGACGGTCTTCGACGGCGACAGGTTGGGCGCCACCTTGCGTTTGCCGAACAGCTTGCCGCAGACGTACTGCAGCACGTCGCTGATCTGCACCACCAGGATCAGCCAGGCGATCAGCAGCAGGTTGCGGCCTTCGTAGCCGGGGATGTCCAGGGTCATCAGCGCCGGCACCGAGGACACGCAGTACACCGCGATCATCAGGCCCCACTGCACCTTCGAGGCGCGCTCGAGGAAGCGCGTGGTGTCGCCGCCGAAGCTGGCGAGGATCGGCAGCAGCAGGAACAGGTACACCGGGATGAAGATGCTGAACAGGCCGTACCAGTCCATGGCGATCAGCAGGTACTGCACCGGCAACGCCACGTAGAACGCCGCCACCAGGGCGGGGTAGTCGCTGCGTCGGGTCGGGGTGAGGGTCATGAACTCGCGCAGGGCGTAGAACGAGACGCCGTAGAACAGCACGATGACGCCGTACTTGCCGAACAGGAAGGCGATGCCGATCACCAGCACCATCACCCACCAGGCATTGATGCGCGCGTTGAGGTTGTCGATCACCGCATGCGGCGCGGGGCCGGCACGCCACTTGAGCAGGCGGCCGACGAGGCTGGCGAGCAGCAGCAGGGCGCCGATACCGGCGAACAGCGACAGGGTGTTCTGATCCATCTCAGGCTTCCTTCGGGGCCAGGTTCAGCAGGGCCTGGCGGGCCCGCTCGAGAAAGGCGTGCTTGGCTTCGTCCGGCTGCAGGTGCAGCGGCTCGCCGAAACTCAGGGTGCACAGCAGCGGCAGGGGTAGGGCGCGTCCTTTGGGCATGACCCGGTTGAGGTTGGCGATCCACACCGGCACCAGCTCCACCTGCGGGTTGGCCGAGGCCAGGTGGAACAGGCCGCTCTTGAAAGACAGCAGCGGGTCGTCGGTGAGGTTGCGCGTGCCTTCCGGGAAGAAGATCAGCGAGTCACCCTGGGCGAAGGCGTCGAGCACCGGTTGCAGCGGGTTGCCCTCGCCGGCCTGCTGGCGATCGATCAGCACGCCGTTGAACACCTGGCGAATCAGGAAATCGCGGATGCCAGGCTTGCACCAGTAGTCAGCGCCGGCCACTGGCCGGGTGCAGCGGCGCAGCGGCTCGGGCAGCGCGGCCCAGAGCAACACGAAGTCGCCGTGGCTGCTGTGGTTGGCGAAGTACAGGCGCTGCACCGGTTGCGGCGTGCAGCCCAGCCACAGGGCGCGGGCGCCGGTGATCAGGCGGGCGGCGGAGGTGATGACGAAGGCAGTCAGGCTGGCGAGCATCGGGGGTTATCCGGTGAAGGGGAGGGTGACGGCGAGCAGCACCTGCGCGGCCAGGCACAAGGCCTGACGGCGCAGCAGGGCCAGGGCGGCCTCGCTGCGCGCAGGCCAGCCGCGTGGATCGTCGGCGGTCGGTTTCAGGCGCAGTTCGAACAGGGCGCGGTCCAGGGCCAGGGTATCGGCGGGCAGGTCGTCGCAGCTGGCGAGCCGGGCGAACAGCTCGGCATCCAGGGCAACGCGTATGGCCCAGTACTTGTGTGCCAGGCCAAGCGCCAGCAACGCTGCGCAGAACACCCGGGGCAGCGCTGGCAACGGCGCGCCCAGCATGGGCGCCAGGCTGCAGGCCAGGGCCAGCAAGGTGATGCCGTCCGACCAGCGCTCCAGTTGGCGACCACGGGCGAGCAGGCTGGCGACGACGAGCAGGTTCATGGCCGGGTCTCCAACGGCTGCAGGGCCTGGCGGTGGGCTGGATGCAATACCACGCCGGGGCGCGCCTGGCGGATCAGTGTTTCGGCATGCGCGATTGCCTTGCAGCGGCCGCTGACCATCAGCCAGGCGGCGACCGCGCTGGCGCTGCGTGAGTAGCCGAGTGCGCAGCAGACCAGTACCGGGCCGTGCCGGCGCAGGTGTTCGATAGCCTCGGCAGCTTGCTGCAAGGTCTGCGTGTCAGGGGCGACCAGGTCCAGTGACGGCAGATTCAGGTAGGACTGCGAAGCCTGTGGCGTCTGCTCGTGGGAGCGCGCTTGCCCCGCGAGGAGGACCCCGCAGGCCAGCTCCGCGCTGAGGTCGATCACCACCGGGAACTGCACCGCATCATCCGCGCCCGGCACACGCCCGAGGTACACCCCCTCGCACACCTCATCCGCCTGCGGGTGGCGCCAGGTCCACAGCCTTGAATTGATCCAGGCCCCAATCAGGTAAGGCGCCAGCAATGCCGTCGCCGCGACCGACAGCCGGCCATCGCTGCCTTTCTGGAAACCTTGCGGCCCGAACAGCGCATAGTTCAACGCTACCAACAGCAGTGAAAACCCAGGCCAGAGCAGCCACAAGGCGGTGTGCCCCAGCTTGAAGCCGAGCACGGCCAGCAGCAGCGCGCCCAGTCCATAACGCAACGCCAGCCGCCAGCGTTTGGGATCGCGTGCCAGGCACGCCTGCTGCCAGGGCAGCGGCCCTTGTTGCGGCCACAGCCACAGGCAGACGAATCCGGCCAACGCCCCGGTCGGTACATCGATGAAGTGATGCTGCCAGGTGCTCAGGACCGACAGCCCGATCAGCCCCATCCAGCCGTGCACCAGCCAGCGCCAGGCTGGATGCCGCGTATGGCGGGCGAACATCGTCCAGATGATCACCAACAGCGCGATATGCAGCGAAGGCGCCTGGTTGTAGGGCTTGTCGAAGCCCATCAGCACATCGAACAGCCAGCCGAACAACCCCGACAGCTCGGGGCGCTCGAAGGTGAAGCGCAGCGGCCAGAGCAGGAAGCAGGCCACGCAGATCACCTGTGCCGTGAGCAATGCCAGGGCATGTCGGTCCATCTCGCGACGTGTACGCGGCAGCAGGAACGACAACCCGTACAGCAGGTCGATCGACCAGTACGGGATGATCGTCCACGGCCACAGCGGCATGTGCCGTTCCCAGGCGAACACCAGGCTGCCGATATCGTCGCGTCCGGCCGTGTAGGTGTTGGCCAGGCCGTAGCTGAGGAAAAACAACGGCCCGAGCAACAGCAGCCAGAGCACGCCGCGGCGGATCAGCCCGGCTTCACGGGCCATCAACGCACCCGCTGCGCCAGGCTGACACTGAAGATGCCCCATTCATCGATGCGCTGGGTGATCTTGCGAAACCCCGCGGCCTCGACCAACTGATCCATCTCCGCCTGGCTGCGTCGGCGCATCACCCAGGCCTGGCCGCCGCGGTGGCTGGTCAGGGCGCGGGCGATCATCTCCAACTGCGGATGCCAGGGCTGGCCGGTGTAGATCAGGTAACCGCCGTCCTCGACGGCATCGGCCAGGCCCGCCAGGGAATTGCCGACCAGCTCGTTGCTGGCGAACAGCTCGTAGAGGCCCGAGACCACCGCGAGGGTGGGGCGTGGGGTGAGGCTGGCCAGGCTTTGCCGATCGAAGGCATCACCCTGGACGAAGCGGGCGATCTCGGCGAGGCCTTTTTCGCTGATCAGTGCGTTGCCCTGTTGCACGTTCAGCTCGCTGTAGTCGCGCAGCAGGATCGAGTCGGGCAGTTGCTGCAGGCCTTGCAAGGCCTCGAGGATATAGCGGCCATGGCCGGCGGCGATATCGACGATGTGGACCGGGCGCTGTTGCTCGCGCTGCTGGGCGATGGCCAGGCGCAACAGCTCCTCGACGTTCAGCTTGCGCTGGCGGATACCGCGCCAGCCGATGGCGTCCAGGTAGTTCCGGTCGACCAGCTCGCCCAACCGGCCTTTGCCGGTCGGCGTATTGCGGTAGACGTAGTCGAGGGTGGAGCCGGAGTCGAAGCCGGTGTCGAAGCCCAGTTTCACCCCCTCGGACAGGCCTTTGCCCAGCCGCAGGCCGGCACGTGTGGCGCGCCAGTAGAGGTCGCGTGGCGAATGGCGTGGCAACGGCGCAGCCAGGCTCTCGGCCTCGGCGCAGCTGGCGCCGCTGCGGTCGGCGTCGAGCAACGCCGGCCGCGCTGGCGGCGCGTCGAAGCAGTGCGCTATGAAGCGCTCGATCCGCGCCAGGGCGTGGGCGCGGTCGCGCTCGCCGAGGGTATCGTGGAAGAAGCCGGGCAGGATGTGCTTTTCCTTGCGTGCGCTGCCCAGGCGATCGAAGAACTGCTCCTGCGGCTTGCGCTCGACCACCAGGTCCGCGCCGGAGATCAGCAGTTGCGTCGGCACCTGGATCGCCTGGGCGTCGGCCACCACGCGGTCGGCGGCGTCATACAGGCCCAGCAGCATGGTGACCGAAATGGGCCGGCTGATCAGCGGGTCGGCGACATACGACATGACCCGCTCCGGGTCATGGGTCAACAGGCGCGGCTTGACGTAGCTGTTGACGAAGAAGTTGCCGCGCAGGGCCTTGAGCAGCTTCAGCCCGGGGCGGGCGAAGGGCACGTAGAGCTTGACCTTGAACGCCGGCGAGGCGAGCACCAGGCAGCGCACCCTGGGCGCATAGTCGTGGGCCCAGGTGGCGATCAGTACCGCGCCGACGCTTTGCGCCAGCACTACCATGTCCGCCTCGGCGATGCCGTGCCGGGCCTGAAGATGCTCGATGAAGGTCTGCACGTCGCGCACGCTGGTGGCGAAGCCCGGACTGTCGCCGCGAGCGCCCGGCGATTGGCCATGACCACGGGCGTCCCAGGCGAAGAAATCATAACCGGGCATGTTCAGTTCGTCGGCCAGGTGGGCCATGCGCCCGCCGTGCTCGTGGCCGCGGTGGAACATCACCACGGCGCGGCGTGGTTGATGCTCGTTGCGCGTGGCGGGCCAGTGGCGATAGTGCAGCTCGACGCCGTCATGGGTGCAGAAATGCAGCGATTGCGCTTGGCGCATGGCGAATATCCTTGTCCGGCAGCGAGGGGCTCAGCGGGTTTCGGCCAGGCCGTGGCGAACCCGGTTGTACAGGGTATAGAGCGAGAGCAGCAGGATCACCAGCAGCAGGCCATTGATCCAGCTCGCGGCCAGCAGCCCGAACGCCACGCCGGTGCCCAGCACGCCGAAGGCGAAGGCCCGGTCGCTCTTGCCCATCGGCCCGTCGTAGCGGCGTGACGCGCCGGCCAGCGGGCCCATTACCCCGGCGTATTCGCTGATCACGGCGAACACCACCACCAGCACCACCAGTGTCGGCGAAACGCCCGGCAACAGGGCAAACGGCAGGTACAGCGCGGTGTCGGCGATCACGTCGCACAGTTCATTGAGGTAGGCGCCGAGCCTGGACTGCTGGCCGAACTCGCGGGCGAGCATGCCGTCGACCGCGTTCAGCGCCATGCGCAGCAGCATCCACAGCGGTATCAGGATGAACAGCCAGGAGACCTGGTGCTGCCAGGCGAGCAGCAAGCCAAGGAGGATGGAGACCGCGGCGGCGGCGACTGTGACTTGGTTGGCGGTGACGCCACGGTCGTACAGGCGCTGCACCGAAGGGCGCAGCAGCGCCTGGAAGCGGGGTTTGAGCTGGTAGATGGATGGCACGGCGAATTCCCTGTCATGGTGCGGCATGGGCGCGATTGTGGGGAATCAGGCCGGGCGCAGGCAAGGGGGCAGGTGAGGGCTTTCTCCTGGTTTCGTGACGCAGCGCTGCAAAGCGGCGCCGCTCTCAGCGAATCCAGCGGTCGCGCTGCTGCAAACGCCACCCCAGCCACCCCAGCGTTACTGCCCGCAGCACCATGAAGCCGAGGAACGCCCACCACAGCCCATGGTTGCCGAACCCGCGCATGGCAAGCGCCAGGGGCAGCGCGACCGCCACCGACAGCAGCATCGCATTGCGCATCTCGCGGGCCCGCGTCGCGCCGATGAACAGGCCGTCGAGCAGGTAGCTCCACACGGCTACCAATGGCAGCACCGCCAGGTAAGGCAGGTAGGGATATGCCGCGTCGCGCACGTTGGCGATGTCGGTTTGCAGGTCGATGAACAGGTGCCCGCCCAGCAAAAACAGCACGGCGAACACCAGGCTGACGATCAGTGACCAGCCGCAGGCCACCACCAGTGCCTGCTTCAGGGCACTGCGGTCACGGGCGCCGATGGCATGGCCGCACAGGGCCTCGACCGCATGGGCCAGGCCATCGAGGGCATAGGCGGTGAGCATCAGGCCATTGAGCAGCAGGGCATTGGCCGCCACCGTCGCCTCGCCCAGGCGCGCACCCTGCACGGTGAGCAGCAGGAACACCAGTTGCAGGGCCAGGCTGCGCAGGAAGATGTCGCGGTTGACCGCCAGCAACGGCCGCCAGCTCTGCCAGCGTTTCAGCGCGGCCCAGGCGACCTGCCCGGGGTAGGCGCGCAAGGCCGGGCGGGTGAGGGCCAGGCCGAGCAGGGCGGCGCTCCATTCGGCGATCACCGAGGCCCGCGCCGAGCCGACCACCCCCCAGTCCAGGCCAAGCACGAACCACAGGTTCAGGGCGATGTTGAGCAGGTTGGTGGTCAGCAGGATCGCCAGTGGCGCCCGGGCGTTCTGGGTGCCGAGGAACCAGCCGACCAGGGCATAGCTGGCCAGTGCTGCCGGCAGGCCGAGCAGGCGGGTGTGGAAGAAGGCTTCGGTCGAGGCATGCAACGCCTCGCTGGGCTGCATCGCGTGCAGTGCAAGCTGGCTGAAGGGCAGGGCCAGCAGGCCGATCAGCACGGCGAAAGCCAGCGCCAGCAGCAGCCCCTGTACCAGCACCTGGCGCAGCGCGGCGCCGTCGGCGCGGCCGGCGGCCTGGGCGGCGAAGCCGGTGGAGCCCATTCGCAGGAAGCCCAGCAGGCCGACCATGAAGGTGAACAGCGTGGCGCCGACGGCCACCGCGCCCAACTGATGGGCATGGGGCAGGTGGCCGATCACCGTGCTGTCGACCAGCGCCACCAGCGGCACCGAGATGTTGGACAGGATCATCGGCGCGGCCAGGGCCCAGACCTTGTGGTGGGTGGGGCGGTTGCGCCAGGCGGTGGACAGTGAAGACATGCACATCCTTCATATCAGGGCCGCTTCGCGCCCCATCGCCGGGAAGCCGGTTCCCACAAGGCGGCCTCGGTCCCTGTGGGAGCTGGCTTGCCGGCGATGGGGCGCGAAGCGGCCCCTTGCAAGATCAAATGCGCTCATTGTACCGGCCTGGCAACCTATTGGCGCGAACACAGTCTCACTTGCCGCGCATCGCCAGGTAAGCTTCGAGCCGTTGCGCTATAGTTGCCCCCCTCATGTACACGCTGCCGAAGAGTTCTCTCTCAAATGCTCAACAAAGGATTGTTGCTGGCCTGCGCGCTGGCCCTGCTCAGTGCCTGTGATTCCTCCACCCCGGACAAGCCTTCGGCGCCTACCGATGCCGCCACTGCCGTCGCGCCCGTCGAAACCAGGACGGCCAAGCGCGAAGATCCGGCGGTGCTCGCCAAGCGCTACGCCGGCCGCGAGCTGACCGTGCTGGACGTCTCGGAAGTGCAGCTCGACGGCGCCAGTACCCTGTCGGTCAGCGTCTCCGCGCCACTGGACGCCAACCAGGACTTTGCCGGCAAGCTGCACCTGGTCGATACCGTCAAGGGCAAGGTCGACGGCGCCTGGGAACTCTCGGACAACCAGATGGAACTGCGCCTGCGCCACCTGGAGCCGCAGCGCAAGATGGTCCTGACCATCGACAAGGGTCTGCTCTCGGTCAACGGCAACCAGCTGCAGGCCGAATCGGTCAGCCGCTTCGAGACCCGCGACATGCAGGCCACGGTGGGCTTCGCCAGCCGCGGTTCGCTGCTGCCCACGCGCCTGGCCGAAGGCCTGCCGGTGATTGCCCTGAACGTCGACAAGGTCGATGTCGAGTTCTTCCGCATCAAGCCGGACATGCTCTCGAGCTTCCTGGTCAACTGGGGGCGCAACAGCAGCCTTTACTACTACCAGTCCAAGGAAACCCTGGAGATGGCCGAGCTGGTCTACAGCGGCCGTTTCGACCTCAACCCGGCGCGCAATACCCGCGAAACCGTGCTGTTGCCGATCGCCGGGATCAAGCCGCTGCAGGAGCCAGGCGTGTACCTGGCGGTGATGCGTGCCTCGGGCACCTATGACTACTCGCAGCCGGCGACCCTGTTCACCCTGAGTGACATCGGCGTCTCGGCGCACCGCTATCGCGATCGCCTGGACGTGTTCACCCAGGCCCTTGAGGGCGGCAAGGCGCTCAAGGACGTCACCCTCGAACTGCACGACGACAAGGGCAAGCTGCTGGCCCAGGCCAAGACCGACGGCGACGGCCATGCGCAGCTGCCGATCACCGCCAAGGCCGATACGCTGATCGCCACCCAGGGTGTGCACACCACCCTGCTGCGTCTGAATACCGCGGCGCTGGACCTGGCCGAGTTCGACATCACCGGGCCCCAGGCCAACCCGCTGCAGTTCTTCATCTTTGGCCCCCGTGACCTCTATCGCCCAGGCGAGACCGTGCTGCTCAACGGCCTGCTGCGCGACCAGGACGGCAAGCCGGTCAAGGCCCAGCCGGTGAACGTGGAAGTACGCCGCCCCGATGAGCAGGTCAGCCGCAAGTTCGTCTGGGAGGCCGACCAGAACGGCCTGTTCCAGTACCAGCTGCAACTGGCCAGCGAAGCGCCGACCGGCCGTTGGCAGTTGCTGCTCGACATGGGCGGTGGCCGCAAGCAGGTCTACGAATTCCTTGTCGAGGACTTCCTCCCCGAGCGCCTGGCGCTGGAGCTCAAAGGCAGTGCCGCGCCGCTGGCGCCGGACCAGACCGCCACGATCCAGGTCAATGGTCGCTATCTCTATGGTGCGCCCGCCGCCGGCAACCGTCTCAGTGGCCAGGCCTACGTGCGTCCGTTGCGTGAAGCGGTTAAGGCGCTGCCGGGCTATCAGTTCGGCGCGGTCACCGAGACCGAGTTGAACCAGGACCTGGAACTGGACGAAGTCACCCTCGACCAGAACGGCAAGGCCCGCATCGACATCGAAAGTCGCTGGGCTGAAGCCCGTTCGCCGCTGCAACTGACCGTGCAGGCCAGCCTGCAGGAGTCCGGTGGTCGGCCGATCACCCGGCGCCTGGAGCAGCCGATCTGGCCTGCCGAGCGCCTGCCGGGCCTGCGCGGCCTGTTCGACGGCGAAGAAACCGACGGCGACGGCCCGGTGGAGTTCGAGTTCCTGGTGGCTGACCGCGACGGCAAGAAACTGGCTGCCGACAACCTGAAGGTACGGCTGATCCGCGAGCGCCGCGACTACTACTGGAACTACTCGCAGAGTGATGGCTGGAGCTACAACTACAACGAGAAATTCCTTACCCAGGCTGAAGAAACCGTTAGCGTGAAGGCAGGCTCCACTGCCAAGCTGAACTTCCAGGTGGAGTGGGGCCCGTACCGCGTCGAGGTGGAAGACCCGCAGACCGGCTTGGTCTCCAGCGCCCGCTTCTGGGCCGGCTACCGCGCCCAGGACAACGCCGAGGGCGGCGCGGTGCGCCCCGACCAGGTGAAGATCGCCCTGGACAAGCCAGCCTACAAGGAAGGCGGCACCGCCAAGGTCACCGTCACCCCGCCGGCCGCCGGCAGCGGCTACCTGATGATCGAGTCCGCCGACGGCCCGCTGTGGTGGCAGGAAATCGAGGTGCCGGCCGAGGGCAAGACCTTCGATGTCGAACTGGACAAGAAGTGGGCGCGCCACGACCTTTACATCAGCGCCCTGGTGATCCGCCCGGGCGAGCGCAAGGCCAACGCCACGCCGAAGCGTGCCGTGGGCGTGCTGCACCTGCCGCTGGACCGCGCCGAGCGCAAGCTGGCCGTGTCGCTGCAGGCACCGGAGAAAATGCGGCCCAAGCAACCGCTGACCGTCAAGGTCAAGGCGGTCAACGCCGATGGCAGCGTGCCCAAGCAGGTGCATGTATTGTTGTCGGCGGTGGACGTGGGCATCCTCAACATCACCGACTTCAAGACCCCCGATCCGTTCGCCAGCCTGTTCGGCCGCAAGGCCTACGGCGCCGACCAGCTGGACATTTATGGCCAGTTGATCGAAGCCGGCCAGGGCCGCCTGGCCAGCCTGGCCTTCGGCGGTGACGCCGCCATGGCCAAGGGCGGCAAGCGCCCGAACACCACGGTGACCATCGTTGCCCAGCAGAGCCTGCCGGTCACCCTCGATGAAAAAGGCGAGGGCCAGGCCAGCGTCGATATTCCCGATTTTAACGGTGAACTGCGCCTGATGGCCCAGGCCTGGACCGAGGAACACTTCGGCATGGCCGAAGGCAAGACCGTGGTCGCCGCGCCGCTGATCGCCGAGCTGTCCGCGCCGCGCTTCCTCGCCGGTGGCGACCAGACCCGCCTGGCGCTGGACCTGGCCAACCTGTCCGGCCGCGACCAGCAACTGAGCGTGCAGGTGTCCAGCGAAGGTCAACTGAGCCTGGTCGGTGGCGCGCAGCAGAACTTCAGCCTCGCCGAAGGTCAGCGCACCACCCTGATGATTCCGGTGCAGGCCCAGGGTGGCCTGGGCCAGGGCAAGGTCCGCGTGCAGGTCAACGGCCTGCAGCTGCCGGGTGAGCCGGCCAGTACCTTCGAGCGTGAGTGGACCCTGGGTATTCGCCCGGCCTACCCGGCGATGCTCAAGCACTACCGCGTGGCCCTCAAGGACCAGCCCTGGAGCCTGCCCGACAGCGACCTGGCCGAGTTCGAGCCTGCGGGCCTGGAGGCCAGCCTGGCGTTGTCGAGCCGCCCACCGCTGAACCTTGCCGAGCAGATCCGCGCCCTGGAAGCCTACCCCTACGGCTGCCTGGAGCAGACCACCAGTGGCCTGTACCCGTCGCTGTACGCCGATGCCGACAGCCTCAAGCGCCTGGGCATCAAGGGAGAACCAGCCGATGTGCGCAAGCGCAAGATCGAGATGGGCATCGAGCACCTGCTGGGCATGCAGCGCTACAACGGCAGCTTCGGCCTGTGGAGCTCGGACAGCGAGGAGGAATACTGGCTGACCGCCTACGTCACCGACTTCCTGCTGCGCGCCCGCGAGCAAGGCTACGGCGTACCGGCCGAGGCGCTGAAAAAGGCCAGCGAGCGCCTGCTGCGCTATGTGCAGGAGCGCAACCTGATCGAAGTCGATTACAGCCAGAACGCCGACCACACCCGCTTCGCCGTGCAGGCCTACGCCGGCCTGGTGCTGGCGCGCAGCCAACAGGCGCCGCTGGGTGCCTTGCGCAGCCTGTTCGAGCGCCGCGCTGACGCCCGCTCCGGTTTGCCATTGGTGCAACTGGCGGTGGCGCTGGACAAGATGGGCGACAAGCAGCGTTCGCAGCAGGCGCTGCAGGCGGGCCTGGCGGTCACCCGCGGCAAAGGCTGGCTGGCCGACTACGGCAGCGCCCTGCGTGACCAGGCGTTGATCCTGGCCCTGCTGCAGGAGAACAACCTGGCCGCCAATCAGGTCGATCAGCGCCTGTTCGGCCTGTCCGACGAGCTGGCCGCCAACCGTTGGCTCTCCACCCAGGAGCGCAACGCGCTGTTCCTCGCCGGGCGTGGCCTGCTGGGCAAGCCGGAAGGCAACTGGAAGGCCCGCCTGGACAGCGCCGGTGAAGTCCGCGAGTTCGACAACAATGACTCGGGGATGAAGCTTGAGGGCCCGCTGCTGGCCTCGCCATTGACCGTGCAGAACCAGGGTGGCGAGACCCTGTACCAGCAGCTGACCCTGTCCGGCTACCCGCGCCAGGCGCCGGCCGCCAGCGGCAATGGCCTGGAAATCCGTCGCGAATACCTGGGCATGAATGGCCAGACGCTGGATGTGCGCAACCTGCGCAGCGGTGACCTGGTGCTGGTGCACCTGGCGCTCAAGGCCCAGGACCAGGTGCCCGACGCCCTGGTGGTGGACCTGCTGCCGGCAGGCCTGGAGCTGGAGAACCAGAACCTGGCGCAGAGCGCCGCCAGCCTGGACAACGCCAGCAGCGCGGTGAAGCAATGGCGCGAGTCGATGCAGAACGCCAGCGTGGTGCACCAGGAGTACCGCGACGACCGCTATGTGGCCGCGCTCAAGCTCGACAGCTACGGCACCACCCACCTGCTGTACCTGGCCCGTGCGGTGACGCCGGGCAGCTACCGCATTCCGCCACCGCAGGTGGAGTCGATGTACCGGCCCAACTTGCAGGCGGTAGGTGATAGCCAGGGCGAGATGATTGTAAGAGCTCGCTGACCCTCAAGCTGCAAGCTGCAAGCTGCAAGAGAAAGCAGTCAACGCAGGCTGCTTTCGACTTGCCGCTTGTAGCTCCAGGCTTGCAGCTGCTTTCAATGCACCACCCAGCTCAACACCCACAAGCCCAGCAATGCCCAGATGATCCCGAGGATGATCGATGCGCGCATGAATGCGCGGACCGCCGAGTACAGCAACATCAGGCCGACGATAAGCGCCAGGATGCTCACCAGCGAGGTGTCCATCCCCAGCGTGCGCGCCAGGCCATCGATGAAATTGCCACCGGCGTTGGCCAGCAGGTTGAACAACCCGCTCAAGCCATCGACGATGAACCGGATCACCGAACCCAGTGCCTGGCCCAGCCATTCGAAAAAACCTTCTACATGCATAGTCGCTTCCTGATCAACGAATCGGCGATTCCCAGCCTTTGGCCATCACCTGGCCCGGTCGGTTCCCGATGCCAAGCTTAGCGCGCCCGCGCCTGACCAGGCTGCTGCGGCGTGTCGCCGTCGGCGTGCTGCTGGGCATGGCCCTGCTGTGGCTGGCCGACCGGATCTGGCCATTGCCCATGCCGGGCGACGACCTGGCGCGGGTGGTGCTGGCCGAGGACGGCACGCCGTTGTGGCGCTTCGCCGATGCCGACGGCGTGTGGCGCTATCCGGTCAGCCCGCAGGAAGTCTCGCCGTTGTACCTTGAAGCCCTGCTCGCCTACGAGGATCGCTGGTTCTATCATCACCCCGGCGTCAATCCCATGGCCCTGGCCCGGGCCGCCTGGCTCAATTTTCGTGGCGGGCGGGTGGTGTCCGGCGGCAGCACCTTGTCGATGCAGGTGGCGCGCCTGCTCGACCCGCACGACCGCACCTTGCCCGGCAAGCTGCGCCAGCTGTGGCGCACGGCGCAGCTGGAGTGGCACCTGTCCAAGGACGAGATCTTGCAGCTGTACCTCAACCGGGCGCCGTTCGGCGGCACCTTGCAGGGCGTGGCGGCGGCCAGTTGGGCGTACTTGGGCAAGTCGCCGAAACACCTCACTCCGGCCGAAGCCGCGTTGCTCGCCGTGCTGCCCCAGGCGCCGAGCCGGCTGCGTCCGGATCGCCACCCTGAACGTGCCCAGCGTGCCCGGGACAAGGTGCTGCAGCGCCTGGCCGAGTACCAGGTGTGGCCAGCCCAGCGCATCGACGAGGCGCGTGAGGAGCCGCTGTTGCTGGCGCCACGTCAGGAGCCGGCGCTGGCGCCGCTGCTGGCCCGGCGCCTGAATACGCCGAACAGCCCGCCACTGATCCGTACCACCCTGGATGCCGCCTTGCAGCGCCGCCTCGAGGACTTGCTGATGGGCTGGCGCGCCCGCCTGCCCGAGCGCACCTCGGCGGCGTTGCTGGTGGTCGAGACCCAGAGCATGGCCGTGCGCGCGTATCTCGGCTCCATCGACTTGAACGATGAGCGCCGCTTCGGTCACGTGGACATGATCCACGCCCTGCGTTCGCCCGGCTCGACCCTCAAGCCGTTCCTCTACGCCATGGCCATGGACGACGGCCTGATCCACTCCGAATCGCTGTTGCAGGATGTGCCACGGCGCTACGGCGACTACCGCCCCGGCAACTTCTCCATGGGCTTCAGCGGCCCGGTGTCGGCCAGCTCGGCGCTGGCGCTGTCGCTCAACCTGCCGGCGGTGCAACTGCTCGAGGCCTACGGCCCGAAACGCTTCGCCGCGCAGATGCGCATGGGCGGGATGCCGCTGGTGCTGCCGCCGCTGGCCGAGCCGAACCTGTCGCTGATCCTCGGTGGCGCAGGCAGTCGCCTGGAGGAGCTGGTCGGTGGCTATGCCGCGCTGGCTCGTGGTGGGCTGAGCGCGCAGGTGCGCCTGCAACCGCAGGACCCGCTGGTGGAGCGCCGCTTGCTGTCGCCGGGGTCGGCCTGGATCACCCGGCGCATTCTCAGCGGCCTGGCGCGGCCGGACCGTGACCCCCACGCCGAGCTGGTGCAGCGTCCGCAATTGGCCTGGAAGACGGGCACCAGCTACGGCTTTCGCGATGCCTGGTCGGTGGGCGTCGGCCCGCGCTACCTGATCGGCGTGTGGATCGGCCGCCCCGACGGCACCCCGGTGCCGGGCCAGTTCGGCCTGGCCTCGGCGGCGCCATTGATGCTGCAGGTGCATGATCTGCTGAGCAACCGCGACAGCCAACGCGGTATCGAAGTGCCGGTCGAGCCTGTGCCCGATTCGGTCGGTGTGGCGGCGATCTGCTGGCCGCTGGGCCAGCCGATGAACCGTCAGGACCCGAACTGCCGTCGGCAACGTTTCGCCTGGACCCTCGACGCCACCACGCCACCGACCTTGCAGGCTGCCGACCAGCCGCTGGGGCTGGGTTTGCGCGAAACGGTGTGGCTCAACGAGCGCGCTTTGCGTGTCGATGCCTCTTGTCCCGGTGCCAAGGCCCATGACATCGCGCTGTGGCCGGCCCCGCTCGAACCGTGGTTGCCCAGCGCCGAACGCCGGGCAGCGCGGCTGCCGGCTGTCGATCCCACCTGCCCACCGCAGATGGCGGCCAGCGCGCCACCGCTGTCGATCGTCGGGGTGCGGGCCGGCGACAGCCTGCGTCGCCCGGCCACCAGCCATGAGCCGCTGCAGGTGCGAGTGTCGGCATTGGGTGGGGCGGGGCGGCGCTGGTGGTTCCTCAATGGCCAGCCCTTGGGCGAGACCCAAGGGCAGGACAGCCTGCAGGTAAGTTTCGAGCAGGCCGGGCGCATCGAGTTGAGTGCTTTGGATGAAAGCGGCGAGACGGCGCGGGTGGAGTTCCAGGTCAGCGAGTGAGCATGTTGCCCAGGCTCAGCCTTTGACCGGGTTCAGGTCGAAGGCACCGGCCTGGTACTGGAACAGCAGGCAATCGGCCGACGCGGTGCAGCCACTTTCATGCACGAGGTTGGCGGGCAGTTTGTAGTAGGCGCCTGCCGGGTACTCCACTCGCTTGCCATCGATCACCGCGTAGAAGGTTCCGCTCAACACCACGGTCGGCAGGGTCTGGCTGTGGGTATGCAGGCCATTGTCAGTGCCTTTGCGGAACTTCACGTAGGCCGAGTACGGCCCCTTGCCGAACAGGTTGCCTTCGACATTGGCGTAGCTCACCGCTCCGTGGGTTCCGGGCACCTGCTGCCATTTCAGCGAAGCGCTGTCAGGGACCGAACTCAGGGTGTCGCCAGCGGCGCTGGCGGTGGCGGCAATAGTGGCCAGGGTGAGGCCGGCGAACATTGTGTGCAGTACTTTCATGGGGAGGCTCCTTCGCCAAGTGACAATGGGCGAAGGTTAAACAATCAAGTTGCACACAAATACTTTGCCAGATGGCCATGTCCTGTGCGCTTTAAGCACAAATCAATTTTGCCATCGCGGCTCTGCGTAGTACGCCTGCACGTAGTCGAGCAGTGCCCGTACCTTGGGCGCCACATAGCGGCTCTGCGGGTAGACCGCGTACAAGGTGCGCGAGGGCAGCGACCAATCCGCCAGCACCGGCACCAGGCGCCCGTCGCGCAAGGCGTCGTGGGCGATGAAGCGGTCGAAGCTGGCGATCCCCAACCCACCGA
The DNA here is from genome assembly GCF_058783825.1 of Pseudomonas sp. FW305-96. Taxonomy (NCBI): domain Bacteria; kingdom Pseudomonadati; phylum Pseudomonadota; class Gammaproteobacteria; order Pseudomonadales; family Pseudomonadaceae; genus Pseudomonas; species Pseudomonas sp. FW305-96. The sequence continues at coordinate 19,706 of NZ_JBYSYW010000040.1, read as the reverse complement.
TCGCTGCCGCGCGCAGGGCCATCGGCGAATTGGCGCTCAGACGCTGGGGCATCAGCAACTCACGGCGCTCGCCGGCGGGGCCAGTCAGTTGCAGGCGCTGCGGATGCGGCAAGCGGCTGTAGCCGAGCAGCGGGTGGGCAGCCAGGGCGTCGGGGCTGGTCGGCGTGCCGTGGCGCTCCAGGTAGCCGGGAGCGGCCACCAGCACCACCTCGCTGTCTGCCAGCCTGCGGGCCACCAGGCTGGAGTCGGGCAGGTGGTCGGTGACCCTCAGGCAGACATCGATGTCTTCTTCCAGCAGGTCGATGAAGCGGTCGCTGCAATGCAGTTCGACCTGCAATCGCTCGTGACGTCCGACGAAGTCGGGTAGCCAGTGTCCGAGTTCCAGCTCGCCAAAGGCAGTGGCCACACCCAGGCGCAGCGTGCCGCTGGGCTGTTGTTGATGCTCGGACAGTTCAAGGTTCATGGCCTGCATCTGCTCGAGAATCCGCGTGCAGTGGCGATAGAACAGCGCGCCGGCTTCGGTCACTTGCAGGCGCCGGGTGGTGCGGTTGAGCAGTTGCGTGCCGAGATGGCGTTCGAGGTGCTTCACCTGGCGCGACAGCACAGTGTGGGAAACGCCCGCCTGGTGGGCGGCGGCGCTGAAGCTGCCGAGGTCGACGACCCGGCGGAAGGTCTGCATGGCGCTCAACTGGTCCAATGGCACATTACTCCTTGCAGCGAACGGCGGGGCCCTGGCGGCCCCGCGTCGTCGCGGGTCAGCGCCGAACCAGCAGCACCCCGCTTTCCATATGGTGGGTGTAGGGGAACTGGTCGAACAGCGCGCAGCGTTCGATACGGTGGGTATCGTGCAGCTGGGCGATGTTCTGCGCCAGGGTTTCCGGGTTGCAGGAGATGTACAGGATGCGCTCGAAGCGACGGGTCAGCTCGCAGGTGTCCGGGTCCATGCCGGCGCGCGGCGGGTCGACGAACACTGTGCCGAAGTCGTAGCTCTTCAGATCGATGCCTTCCAGCCGGCGGAACGGGCGGACCTCGTTCAGGGCCTGGGTCAGCTCTTCGGCCGACAGGCGCACCAGGCGCACGTTGTCCACGCCGTTCTCGTCGAGGTTGTGCAGGGCGGCGTTGACCGAGGTCTTGCTGATCTCGGTGGCCAGTACCTGGCGGGCGCGGGTGGCCAGCGGCAAGGTGAAGTTGCCGTTGCCGCAATATAGCTCGAGCAGGTCGTCCTGGCGCTCGCCCATGGCCTCGAAGGCCCAGCCGAGCATCTTCTGGTTCACCGCGCCGTTGGGCTGGGTGAATGCGCCTTCGGGCTGGCGATAGCTGAAGGTGCGCCCGGCGATGTCGAGCTTCTCCACCGCGTAGTCGCGGCCGATCACCACGCGCTTGCCTTTCGAGCGGCCGACCACGCTGACACCGAGGTCGGCGGCCAACTGCTGCGCGGCGGCCTCCCAGGCCTCGTCCAGCGGGCGGTGGTAGCACAGGGTGATCATTGCGTCACCGGCCAGGGTGGTGAGGAACTCCACCTGGAACAGCCGGTTGTCAAGGTCTTCATTGGCCTGCCAGGCGGCTTTCAGGCGCGGCATCAACGCATTGATGCGCTCGCTGGCGATCGGGAAGTCGTCGATCAGGATGGCCTTGTGCTTCTCGCCCGGGGCGAACATCGCATAGTGGCGCTGGCCGCCTTCGCGCCACAGGCGGAACTCGGCGCGCAGGCGGTACTGCCCGCGCGGCGAGTCGAACACGGCCGGCTCCGGCGCGTCGAAGGGCGCCAGCAGTTCGCGCAGGCGGGCGGCCTTGGCCGCCAGTTGCGTGTCGTATTGCGCGGGATCGTAGGCGGCACTCATGCGGGGAACCAACCCAGCTTGATGACGAAGAGAATGGACAGGATCACCAGTGCCGGGTTCAGGTCATGGCGACGGCCGGAGATCAGCTTGATGGCGGTCCAGGCGATGAAGCCGAAGGCGATGCCGTTGGCGATCGAGTAGGTCAGCGGCATGGCCAGGGCGGTCACCACCACCGGCGCGGCTTCGGTAACGTCGTCCCAGTTGATCTCGGCCAGGCCCGAAGCCATCAGTACGGCGACAAACAGCAGCGCCGGGGCGGTGGCGAAGGCCGGCACGCTGCCGGCCAGCGGGGCGAAGAACAGCGCCAGCAGGAACAGGATGGCGACCACGATGGCGGTCAGGCCGGTGCGCCCGCCGGCGCTCACGCCCGCTGCCGATTCGATGTAGCTGGTGGTGGTGGAGGTGCCCAGCAGCGAACCGGCCATGGCGGCGGTGCTGTCGGCGATCAGGGCGCGGCCCATCTTCGGCATGTGGCCGTCCTTGCCCATCAGGCCGGCGCGCTTGGCCACACCGATCAGGGTGCCGGAGTTGTCGAACAGATCGACGAACAGGAAGGCAAAGATCACGCTGATCAGGCCGACGTCCAGGGCGCCGGCGATGTCCAGTTGCAGGAAGGTCGGGGCCAGCGACGGCGGCATCGAGACCACCCCGCCGAACGGCGTGACGCCCAGCGCGATCGCGGCCACGGTAACCGCCAGGATACCGATCAGCACGGCGCCGCGAACCTTCAGCGATTCGAGGGCGACGATCAGGAAGAAGCCCAGGGTGGCGAGGATCGGCGCGGGCTTGCTGAGATCGCCCAGGCCCACCAGAGTGGCTGGGTTATCGACGACGATGCCGGCGTTATGCAGGGCGATCAGCGCCAGGAACAGGCCGATGCCGGCAGCAATGGCCGAGCGCAGTGGCAGTGGAATGCTGTTCACGATCCATTCGCGGATGCGGAAGATCGACAGCAGGAAGAACAGCACCGCGGAAAGGAACACCGCGCCCAGCGCCACCTGCCAGGTGTGGCCCATGTGCAGGACCACGGTGTAGGTGAAGAAGGCGTTCAGGCCCATGCCCGGCGCCAGGGCGATCGGGTAATTGGCGATGATGCCCATGGTCACCGAGCCGATGGCCGCGGCCAGGCAGGTGGCGACGAAAAGCGCGCCCTTGTCCATGCCGGTCTCGCCGAGGATGCTCGGGTTGACGAACAGGATGTAGGCCATGGCCAGGAAGGTGGTGACGCCCGCGAGAATCTCGGTGCGCACGTTGGTGTTGTGTGCTTTTAGTTGAAACAGCCTTTCCAGCATGCCTGCTCCCCGGGCGCCCTCGCGCCGTGAATGTATCGACCCCAACAGCAAAGCACAGACCGTACCGGGTGCCGTGGTTTTGTGCGGGGTGGAAAAAAGCCGCGCATCATACCAGCAAGGATGGCGGGGGCCTATGGCCATTGGGGAAGGCAATCGGGCAACGGTGTCGTCTTCCTGCACTGGCCTCATCGCTGGCAAGCCAGCTCCCACAGGGATGGCGCTTGGCTTGAAGGCGGCACGGTCGGTGTGGGAGCCGGCTTGCCGGCGAGAGGCCGGTGCAGGACAAACCAGCATGCTGCTCCCGCGCGAGATTGCCTAATCTCTGGGTGCCAGCAGGTCGATCAACCGTTATGCATACGGTCGCGATGGGTCAACGTCGGGAACAGCTTCATCCATACCCCGGTCACCAGCAGCGTGCCCACGCCGCCGAGCACCACCGCCGGGACTGTGCCAAACCAGTGCGCGGTCAGACCCGACTCGAACTCGCCGAGCTGGTTCGAGGCACCGATGAACAGCCCGTTCACCGCGCTTACCCGGCCGCGCATCTCGTCCGGCGTCTCCAGCTGCACGAAGGCGCCGCGGATGACCATGCTGATCATGTCCGCCGCGCCGAGCACCACCAGCACCGCCAGGGAGAACCAGAACGAGGTCGAGAGGCCGAAGGCGATGGTCGCCACGCCGAACACGCCGACCGAGGCGAACATGATCAGGCCTACCTTGCGCTCCACCGGGAAGCGCGCCAGCCACAGCGACATCAGCAGCGCGCCCACCGCCGGCGCCGAGCGCAGCAGGCCCAGGCCCCAGGCGCCGGTGAGCAGGATGTCCTTGGCGAACACTGGCAGCAGCGCGGTGGCGCCGCCCAGCAGCACGGCGAACAGGTCCAGGGAGATGGCGCCGAAGATGTCCGGGCGGCTGCGGATGAAGCGCACCCCGGCCAGCAGCGATTCCAGGTTGGCCCGACCGCGCTGGGGCAGTTGCTGGCGCGCGTCGAGGCTCAGGGTCAGCAGGCAGGCGATGAGGTAGAGGGCCACGGTCGGGCCGTACACCCAGGTACTGCCGAAGGCGTAGAGAAAGCCGCCGACCGCCGGGGCGACGATGGTCGCCGACTGGGTGGCCGACGCCGACGCCGCCACGGCCCGTGGGAACAGCCCTGGCGGTACCACGTTGGGCAGCAGCGCCTGGGTCGCCGGCATCTCGAACGAACGGGTGGCGCCGAGCAGGAAGGCCAGGATGAAGATCAGCTCGCGGCTGACGTTGTCGCTGACGCTGCCCAGGGCCAGCGCCAGGGCGATCAGCGCCTGCAGGGTCTGGCACAGGGCGGCTACCTTGCGTCGGTCGTAGCGGTCGGCGACATGGCCGGTATGCAGCATGAACAGCACCCGGGGCGCGAACTCGACCAGCCCGACCAGGCCCAGGTCGAGGACATTTCCGGTCAGTTGGTAGAGATGCCAGCCAATGGCCACGGTGAGCATCTGGAAGCCGCTGGCGGTGAATACGCGGGCCAGCCAGAAGGCCAGGAACGGGCGGTGATGACGCAGCAATTGCGGGGCGGAATCGGACATCGGGGGGCTGCAGCCTCGAGATAGAGGGGCCTGCAGGGTAACATCTGTTTGTAACAAATAGTTGCTGAAAGTCGCGTGGATCAACCATCGCGACTTCGCAAAAGAGGGTGAGGCAACGGGTCACGCGGCAATCAACCACACATCCGGATGGGTCATTCAGGACTATGCTTCCATTCAGTCGTTGATCTGGATCAATCGTTCCAGATGCAACGATCTTGGCCCTTGGGCCGGAATCCCCGCGATCGAACAGAACAATTCCAACGCGCCGCACTCGATACCCGTGGGGGCAGTGGGCGACAGGCCATGAGCCCGGTCGCCGGATTACCTGAAGAGGAAGCACCATGTTCGGATTGGAAGCCCTAGAGCTCGCCCGAATCCAGTTTGCCTTTACCGTGTCCTTTCACATCCTGTTCCCGGCCATCACCATTGGCCTGGCGAGCTACCTGGCGGTCCTCGAAGGCCTTTGGCTGAAGACCGGCGACAGCACCTACCGTGACCTCTATCACTTCTGGTCGAAGATCTTCGCCGTGAACTTCGGCATGGGGGTGGTCTCGGGCCTGGTCATGGCCTACCAGTTCGGTACCAACTGGAGCCAGTTCTCCGATTTTGCCGGTTCCATCACCGGCCCCCTGCTGACCTACGAGGTGCTCACGGCATTCTTCCTCGAGGCCGGTTTCCTCGGCGTCATGCTGTTCGGCTGGCACCGTGTCGGCCGGGGGTTGCACTTCTTCGCCACCTGCATGGTGGCGCTTGGCACGCTGGTGTCGACCTTCTGGATCCTCGCCTCCAACAGCTGGATGCAAACCCCCCAGGGCTACGAGATCGTCAATGGCCAGGTGATTCCGGTGGACTGGTTCGCGGTGATCTTCAACCCGTCCTTCCCCTATCGCCTGATGCACATGGCCACCGCGGCCTTCGTCGCCACCGCGTTCTTCGTCGGCGCCTCGGCGGCCTGGCACCTGCTGCGCGGGCGGGACAACCCGGCGGTGCGCAAGATGCTGTCGATGGCCATGTGGATGGCCCTGGTGGTGGCGCCGATCCAGGCCGTGATCGGCGACTTCCATGGTTTGAACACGCTCAAGCATCAACCGGTGAAGATCGCCGCCATCGAGGGCCACTGGGAGAACAAACCCGGCGAGCCGACGCCGCTGATCCTGTTTGGCATTCCCGACATGCAGGCCGAAACCACGCGCTTCAAGGTCGAGATCCCAGCCTTGGGCAGCCTGATCCTGACCCATAGCCTGGACAAGCAAGTGCCGGCGATGAAGGAGTTCCCACCTGAGGACCGACCCAACTCGACCATCGTGTTCTGGTCGTTCCGAGTCATGGTCGGTTTGGGCATGTTGATGATTTTTGTCGGCCTGTGGAGCCTGTGGCTGCGCAAGCGCGGCACCCTGTACAGCTCGCGGCCGTTCCTCTACCTGACCCTGTGGATGGGCCCGTCGGGGTTGATTGCGATCCTCGCCGGCTGGTTCACCACCGAGATCGGCCGCCAGCCGTGGGTGGTCTACGGGCTGATGCGCACCGCCGATGGGGTGTCCAACCATAGCTACGCGCAGTTGGGGTTCACCCTGGTGATGTTCGTGGTGGTCTACTTCGCGTTGTTCGGCACCGGTCTGGGCTACATGATGCGCCTGGTGCGCAAAGGGCCGAAGACTGGTGAAGGCGATGAGCACACCCCCGGTGGCCCTGGCCAGAAACGCACGCCGGCGCGGCCGCTGTCCGCCGCCGATGAAGGCCATGAGGCCGACTCCAGCAGCCTGAGCAAGGGGAACTGAGATGGGTATCGATCTTCCGCTGATCTGGGCCGTGATCATCATCTTTGGCGTCATGATGTATGTGGTAATGGATGGTTTCGACCTGGGCATCGGCATGCTCTTCCCCTTCGTCCAGGACGAGCGTGACCGCGATGTGATGATGAACACGGTCGCCCCGGTATGGGACGGCAACGAGACCTGGCTGGTGCTGGGCGGGGCAGCGCTGTTCGGGGCTTTCCCGCTGGCCTACTCGGTGGTGCTCGAGGCACTGTACCTGCCATTGATCCTGATGCTGGTGGGCCTGATCTTCCGTGGCGTGGCGTTCGAGTTCCGCTTCAAGGCCAGGGCCCACAGGCGTCATATCTGGGACAAGGCCTTCATCTGGGGCTCACTGGTGGCGACTTTCTTCCAGGGGGTGGCGCTGGGCGCGTTCATCGAAGGCTTCAAGGTGGTCGACCGTAAATTCACCGGCGGCACCCTGGATTGGCTGACCCCGTTCACCGTGTTTTCGGGCCTGGGCCTGATCGTCGCCTACACGCTGCTGGGCTGCACCTGGTTGATCATGAAGACCGAAGGGCCCTTGCAGCAGAAAATGCATGACATGGCCCGCCCCCTGGCGCTGGTGCTGCTGGTGGTCATCGGTATCGTCAGCCTGTGGACGCCGATCGCCTACCCGCAAATCGCCGAGCGCTGGTTCAGCATGCCCAACCTGATCTGGTTCATGCCGGTGCCGATTCTGGTGCTGGTGACCTTCTACGGGTTGCTGCGGGCGGTGGCGCGTAACGCCCACTACACCCCGTTCCTGCTGACGCTGGTGCTGATCTTCCTTGGCTACAGTGGGTTGGGCATCAGCTTGTGGCCGAACATCATCCCGCCGTCGATCAGCATCTGGGATGCCGCGGCGCCGCCACAGAGCCAAGGCTTCATGCTGGTGGGCACGCTGTTCATCCTGCCGTTCATCCTCGGGTACACCTATTGGAGCTACTACGTGTTCCGCGGCAAGGTGACCCATGAAGACGGCTATCACTAGGAGCGTCGGGTGATGAATGTCGAAGAGAAGAAACCGCTGTGGCAACGCCTGGGTTGGCTGGTGCTGATCTGGGGGGTGAGCGTGGCAGCGCTTGGGGTGGTGGCTTATGGCATGCGCATGTTCATGAGCGCGGCAGGCCTGAGTACTCACTGAGCCATTGAGTGATCGCGGGGCAAGTCGCAGCGGTGCACCGCTGCGACTTGCCCCGCGATGCTTTTATTTCCGGGCCTTGAGCACCACGAACTTCGGCGTCGCCGCGACCTGCTCGACACCCCGGAACAAGCGCGCCAGCTTGCTGTGGTAGCCCAGGTGGCGATTGCCGACGATGTACAGCGCGCCACCGACTTCCAGTGCCTCGCGGGCCTGCTGGAACATGCGCCAGGCGAGGAAGTCGCCGACCACCTGCTGCTGGTGGAACGGCGGGTTGCACAGCACCACGTCCAGCGATTGTTTCTCCTGCCCCGCCAGGCCGTCCGCAGCCTTGATCGTCACTTCGCGTTCGCCCAATGCCGCCCGCCAGTTCTCCCGCGCTGACTGCACCGCCATGTACGACTCGTCGACCAGGGTGAAATGCGCATCCGGATTGGCCAGGGCGCTGGCAATCGCCAGCACGCCATTGCCACAGCCAAGATCGGCTACGCGGGCGCGACCCAGGTCACGCGGCAGATGCGGCAGGAAGGCACGGGTGCCGATGTCCAGGCCTTCGCGGCAGAACACGTTGGCGTGGTTGACCAGCTCCAGGGGCGGCGTCTCCAGACGATAGCGGCTGGGGTAGGGGGAATGTGCGAGAGGCCGTTGCGTCACAGTGGCAATCAGCAGGCGCGCTTTCTTCTGCGCCAGCGACGCCTGCACCGGGCCGATGTACTTCTCCATAAGGTCGCCGGCGGCTCTGGGCAGGTGCTTGATCATCGCCCCGGCGATCACCTGGGCGCCAGGCGCCAATTGGCCCTGCAGGCGGATCAGTTGCTCCTCGAGCAGGGCCAGGGTCTTGGGCACGCGCACCAGCACGCGGTCGAACGGGCCCTGGAAGGGTTCACTGGCCGGGATGAAGGGTACGCTGTCGAACGGCTTGCCGTTACCCGCCAGGTTTTTCTCCAGGGCCAGGTGCGCCAGGTGCGAGTCGCCGCTGCTGGTCACGTCCAGGTGCCCGGCCAGGCTGGCGGCCAGGGCGCCGAAGCTGTCGTTGAGCACCAGCACCTTGCAGCCTGCGCCTGGTGCCTGGGCGGCCATGTGTTCCAGCAGGTACTGGTCGGCGGCATCGAACGCCAGCAGCGGGTCGTTGGCTTGCTCCGGCTGGCGGATCAGGTCGAGGTCGGCGAAGGGGCTGTTGAACAGGGGCATGGCGTGGGGCTCTGCTGCGAATCCTGCCCGGCGCGCTGTGCGCGGGCTTGCGGCGGGTGATTCTACAGGGCTTTGCGTCTGTGCGGGGGGCGGGCTGTCAGAGCAGGCCTCGCAGGGCGGCGATGGCGATGGCGCCGGCTTTGTTGGAGGCGTTGGTCTTGCTTATCACACTGCGGATATGAAAATTCACGGTACTGGTCGACAGCGAGAGAATCATCGCCACGTCGGCGGCGGTCTTGCCGGCGGCGGACCACTTGAGCACTTCAAGCTCGCGTTCGCTCAATTGCGGCAGCGGGCTGTACTTCGCCAGGTGGTGCGTGCTGAGGGCGGCGTGCAAGGTGTTGCACAGCCACATTACCTGGGCGCTCTTCTCGAACAGTTCGTCACGAGAGACTGCACCTTTGGCCCTGGAGACGCTCAACTGGCTTTCGTTGTGCTGCTGGTCGTGCACTGACTGGCTCCAGCCATGGGTCATGCCGTAGGCAGTGGCGGCCTCCCGCAGCTGAGGCACCTCGTGGAACAGTTCGTCGTTCCAGACCAGCGGCAGCGTCGTATGGTGGCATTTTGATACTGATGGGTCTATCTTGATGAAGTCTTCAGCCTGGTAGCGCGCATTCCAGGCGCTTGGGTAGTTGTTGTAGAGGATCACCTGGGGGCCACGAGCAGCCACATGCAGGTGCAGCGTCAGGCCGACGAACTCCATGTCCAGTGCCTGGGCCAGTTGCACGGCCTGGCCGAACAACCGCTGCGGTTCCTGCTCCTCCAGCAGTTGCTGGAGGAGCTCACTCTTCCAATGTGGCATCGATGAAGCTCCCTTTGCGTCTCTGTGGATCCAAAGTCAGCATTGCACGGTCCGTAGTGTAGGAAATCTCCTAACGGTGTGCTGGGTTTTTTTGTTATAGCTGCCACGCATCCTTAGTTGTTTGCGCTTGGTGTCATGGCATGCCCTACAAATCGACGGTGTTTATCTCCGTTACTTTGCGCGACACTGTGCGCACTTGATTCGTGGAGCCCGTCATGACCGCCAGCGCCGACAAATTCACCCGCCAGACCCTGCTCGGCGTCCAGCCCCTGACCCCCAACCTGTTTTCCCTGCGCGTCACCCGCGATGCAGGCTTTCGCTTTCGTGCGGGGCAGTTCGCCCGGCTGGGCGTGAGCAAGGCAGATGGCAGCGTCGTCTGGCGCGCCTATTCCATGGTGAGCGCGCCCCATGACGAACATCTCGACTTCTTTTCCATCGTGGTGCCCGGTGGGGAGTTCACCAGTGAGCTGAGCCGCTTCGGCGAAGGCGACACCCTGCTGATCGACCGCCAGGCCTTCGGTTACCTGACCCTTGACCGCTTCGTTGGCGGTCGTGACCTGTGGCTGCTGGCCACTGGCACCGGCATCGCACCGTTCATGTCGATCCTGCAGGATTTCGAGGCCTGGGAGCGCTTCGACAACATCAAGCTGGTGTATTCGGTGCGCGAGGCGAAGGAGCTGGCGTATGTCGATGAAATCGCCGCGCTGGAACAGCGCGACTACCTGGCGGAGTACGCGGGCAAGCTGCAGTTCATTCCGGTGGTCACCCGAGAGCAGCATCCAGGTGCGTTGAATGCGCGGATCACCACGTTGATCGAGAACGGTGAACTGGAAAAGGCGGCGGGGTTGGCGCTTTCGCCGGAGCATTCACGGATCATGCTGTGTGGCAACCCGGAGATGATCGACGAGACGCGCAAGGTGCTCAAGGCGCGGGACTTGCAACTGAGCCTGAGCAAGCGGCCGGGGCAGGTGGCGGTGGAGAACTACTGGTAAGGAACAATGGCGCCTTTTGAATCGCCGTCACTGGGGCCGCTGCAAAGCGGCCCCAGTCGTTTTGTGCTTCAGGGCTGGCGATTCTGCGCCTTGAGCAGGTCACGAATCTCGGTCAGCAGGGTTTCCTCGGCGCTGGGCACCGGCGGAGCGGTCGGTGCCACTGCCTCTTCGCGCTTGAGGCGGTTGATCACTTTCACACCCATGAAGATGGCGAAGGCGACGATGATGAAGTCGAGCACGGTCTGGATGAATTTGCCGTAGGCCAGCATTACGGCCGGCACATCGCCTTCGGCAGCCTTGAGCGTGATGGCCAGGTCGCTGAAGTCGACACCGCCGATCAGCAGGCCGATGGGGGGCATGATCACGTCACCGACGAAGGACGAAACGATCTTGCCGAACGCCGCGCCGATGATGATACCCACCGCCATGTCGACGACATTTCCCTTGACCGCGAAGGCCTTGAATTCACTGAGCATGCCCATGCTGTATTCCTTTGTTACGAATGGAGAGGTAAACGCAGTGTAAGCCACTAAAACGCTTCATGCGTGACGTTCGCAGCTACAGACTGTTTATAGAGCGAATAGTTTTGTCGCCCGCCGAGGGCTCCGGGGCACGTCCGTGTTCGGCTATCATGGCGGTTTTTTCCAGGAGACCCAGCCCATGGCCAAGGCCAAGCGTTTGTATGGCTGCACCGAGTGCGGCGCGACCTTCCCCAAGTGGGCCGGGCAGTGTGGCGAGTGCGGGGCCTGGAACACCCTGGTCGAGAGCATGATCGAAAGCGGCGGCGCCGCGGCACCGAGCGGGCGCACCGGCTGGACCGGGCAGCAGGCGCAGATCAAGACCCTGGCCGAAGTGAGCGTCGAGGAGATCCCGCGCTTCACCACCAGCAGCACCGAACTCGACCGTGTGCTGGGCGGCGGCCTGGTGGATGGGTCGGTGGTGCTGATCGGGGGCGATCCGGGTATCGGCAAATCGACCATCCTCCTGCAGACCCTGTGCAACATCGCCGTGCAGATGCCGGCGCTGTATGTCACCGGCGAGGAGTCGCAGCAGCAGGTGGCCATGCGCTCTCGACGCCTGGGCCTGCCCCAGGACCAGCTCAAGGTCATGACCGAAACCTGCATCGAGACCATCATCGCCACCGCGCGCCAGGAAAAGCCGCGGGTGATGGTGATCGACTCGATCCAGACCATCTTCACCGAACAACTGCAGTCGGCGCCGGGTGGCGTGGCCCAGGTGCGCGAGAGCACGGCATTGCTGGTGCGCTACGCCAAGCAGAGCGGCACGGCGATCTTCCTGGTCGGCCATGTCACCAAGGAGGGCTCGTTGGCCGGTCCACGGGTGCTCGAGCACATGGTCGACACCGTGCTGTATTTCGAGGGCGAGTCCGATGGCCGCCTGCGCCTGCTGCGCGCAGTGAAAAACCGCTTTGGCGCGGTCAACGAACTGGGCGTGTTCGGCATGACCGACCGCGGCCTCAAGGAAGTTTCCAATCCGTCGGCGATCTTCCTCAACCGCACCCAGGAAGAGGTACCCGGCAGCGTGGTCATGGCTACCTGGGAGGGCACCCGGCCGATGTTGGTGGAAGTCCAGGCGCTGGTCGACGACAGCCACCTGGCCAACCCACGGCGGGTGACCCTGGGCCTGGACCAGAATCGCCTGGCCATGCTGCTGGCGGTGCTGCACCGGCACGGTGGCATCCCCACCCACGACCAGGACGTGTTCCTCAACGTCGTGGGTGGCGTGAAGGTGCTCGAGACTGCCTCCGACCTCGCGTTGCTGGCGGCGGTGATGTCCAGCCTGCGCAACCGGCCGTTGGCCCATGGCCTGCTGGTGTTCGGCGAGATCGGCCTGTCGGGCGAAGTGCGCCCGGTGCCCAGTGGCCAGGAGCGTCTGAAGGAGGCGGCCAAGCATGGCTTCAAGCGTGCCATCGTGCCCAAGGGCAACGCACCGAAAGAGGCTCCCGCCGGGTTGCAGGTGATTGCCGTGACCCGTCTGGAACAAGCGCTGGATGCACTGTTCGAGTAGGTCATTTTCTTGTAAGTGATTCTCAATAACGAGTAGCATACCGCCACCTTGCGACCACCTCATGGAGCGCGTGTGGCGGAGTTAGACCTCAAGCGGCTGTTTCTCAAGCACGCGAAAAACCTTCAAGGCCTGCTCTCGCGCAAGGTGCGCGACCCACAGCTGGCCGCTGACCTTGTGCAGGACAGTTTCCTGCGCTTGGCCGAGCAGCAGCGTACCGAGACCATCGACAACGCCCAGGCGTACCTTTATCGCACCGCGCACAACCTGATGATCGATCACGTGCGTCAGCAGCAAAGGCGCAAGACCGACACGGTGCCCCACGAGGCTTTCGAGGCGCTCGTCGAGGATGGCCCCGGGCTCGAGGAGCAAGCCGTGCGCGAGCAGCACCTGCGTCGCCTGCAGACGATCCTTGGCGAGTTGCCCGAGCGCACCCGGGAAATCTTCCGCCTCAACCGCCTGGAAGGCATGACCCATGCCGAGGTTGCCCGGCAACTGGGGATCTCCGACAGCTCGGTGCAAAAGCATCTGGCCAAGGCCCTGGCCTATGTGATGCAGTGCCTGCAGGAAACCGAATGACCAACGGTTTACTGACAAATGCCGCTTCAGACGTCAGCCCAGACATAACCAGATCGCGAGAGAACCGTGTGAGCAGCCAGAACGAGCAAGCCATCCGCGAGCAGGCCGCCGAGTGGGTGGTGCTGGAAGGGGGCGGCCCCCTGAGCCCGGCGCAGCAGCTGGCGTTGGCGCAATGGTGCGGCAGCGATCCGCGCCATGCACGGGCCTATGCCTTCGCCCAGGCGATCTGGGCCGATCTCGGGCAGGTGGCGAGCCTGGCACCGACAACGCCGCACCGGGCGCCAGTAGCCCGGGCCGAGCGTCCGCGTGGCCGGCGTCGGCCGACGCGGCTGCGCTGGGCGGTGGCCAGTAGTGCGTTGCTGCTGTTGGCAATACTGGGTGTCGAACAAGGCCCTCGATTACTGCTCGACTGGCGTGCCGACTACGCTGCGGCTGGCGAAGTGCGCCGCGTCAGCCTACCCGATGGCAGCCAGGTCGATCTGGACAGCGGCAGTGCCGTACAGCTCGACTTCGATGGTCGGCAGCGTCGGGTGCGCCTGCTGGCGGGGGAGGCGGTGTTCAGTGCGGCGCCGGTCAGCGCGGATGAGCCGCGGCCCTTCGTGGTCGAATATGCCGGTGCCACCAGCCAGGCACTGGGCACCCGATTCGTGGTGGGCAAGGCGGGTGATGGCGGCTGGGTGGGCATGCTCGAGCACAGTGTCGACGTGCGCCTGCAAACGGCGCCGACCCAGGGGGCCGCCCATCAGCTCCTGCAGGAGGGGCAGGCAGTGCGCTACGACCAGGCCCAGGGTATCCGGCCATGGAGTGGCCACGATCTGCAGCGCGCCACCGACTGGCAGCGAGGTGTGCTGGTGTTCGAGCGCCAGCCTCTGGCCGAGGTGGTCGAGCGCCTGAACCGTTATCGCGATGGCCGCCTGATGGTGGTCGATGGCACGCTGGCGCAGCGGGAAGTGAGCGGGGTGTTCCGCCTCGACAACCTGGCCGTCGCCGCCGATACCCTTACCCGCGAGCTGAAGGCCAAGCGCCTGCAGTTACCGGGTTTGACCGTGATCTACTGAGTCTTTCGCAAAAACTTTCATCTGGTGTTACTGAGTTTTCCCGCGTTGCTCGTCTGACTGTTGAGATTGATTTTCATTACTAGAAAACGCCAACAGACGAGACGCGCAGTGAGCACGCAATCAACTCGACCCCTCCGGCCTCTGAGCCGCATCGCCCTTGCCGGCAGCCTGGCCCTGGGCCCCTGCACCCTGCCGATGGGGATCGGCATGGTGCAGGCTGCTACCGCCGCCAGCAGCGCCAGGCACACCGTCATTCAGTTCGACATCCCTGCCCAGGCCCTCGACAGTGCCGTCCTGGCCTATGCCGAGCAGTCCGGGGTGCAGGTGTTCTTCGACAGCCGAACCCTGGCTGGCTTGCAAAGCGAAGGCCTGCACGGCGGTTACAGCGTCGAAGAGGGGTTGCACCGGTTACTGCGCGGCATGCCCGTACGCTATCGCTTCAGTGCTCCGGACCAAGTAGGCCTGGAGCGCCTGGCGGAGGGTGGCCAGGTCATGGAACTGGGCGCCACCCATATTGACTCGATGCGTGACGGCGACTGGGTCTACCAGACGCCTCGCTCGGTCAGCGTGATCACCCGCGAGCAGATCGACAAACGCCCGCCGCGCCACGCTGCCGACCTGCTCGAGCAGACTGCCGGGGTGTACACAGCGGTCAACCAGCGCGACCCCGGGCTGTCGGTGAACATCCGCGGGGTGCAGGATTATGGCCGAGTCAACATGAACATCGATGGCATGCGCCAGAACTTCAGTGTCAACGGCCACCAGCAGCGCAACGGCACGATGTTCATCGACCCGGAGTTCATCCAGGGTGTGGAAATCGACAAGGGCACCTCTGCCGGCATGGGGGGCGCCGGGGTGATCGGTGGCATCGCCAGTTTCAATACCGTCGAGGCCCGTGACCTGCTGGGCGCCGGCAAGGAAGTAGGCGGTCGCCTGCGCGCCGGCCATGGAATCGGCGAGCTGGGCAATGGCACGTACTTCAACGGCAGTGCGCTGTTTGCTGCCGGCAACGAGATAGGCGACATCCTCGTCGGCTACAGCGAGCGGCACTTCGGCGACTACCGCAGCGGCACGCAGAATGCCGACAACCTGGGCACGCAGATCCGCGGCAAGCTGGAGAATCGCGAGGCCTGGAAGAGCTGGCTGCACGGTGAAGTCGGGGCGATGGACAGCATCACCCGCTCCCAACTGTTCAAGTTCGGCATCAACCTGCCTGAGCATCAGCGCCTGCAGTTCAGCTACTTCGAGACCGATGCCGACAGCAAGGATGCCTGGACCTACAACGACAGCAACAGTAACCGCTATTACTACCGGGTCACCGGGACCAATGACATCAATGCGAAGAACGCTGCAGTCGACTACAGCTTCTCGCCCGACAACGACCTGATCGATCTCAAGGCCAAGCTTTATTACGTAACCACCCGCCAGGACCGCTGGAACGCCGACAACATGTCCAGCGTGGGTACCGGCAACCGTGTCGAGGCCTATACCGACCGCTTCCAGACCGACACCTGGGGGCTACAGGTGCAGAACACCTCGCGCTGGCACTTCGGGCAGGTCGACACCTTGAGTTTCAACTATGGCACCGAGCTGTTCCAGGACAGTTTCCGTCCCAGCACGGACCGTGTCGCCGCCCAGAACGAAGTGGAATCGCTGCCCTATGTGCAAGGTGCCAATCCCAAAGGTAAGCGGATCATGGCCAGCCTGTTCGGCAATCTCACCTACGAGCATGACGACTGGCTCAGTCTGGATGCCGGTTTGCGTTATGACCGCTACCGGCTGAGCGGCAAGACCGGCGTCACCACCTGGATGTACCCCGAGGGGGTCACCGAGGTCAGCCTTTCGCGCCAGCAGACCCACATGATTTTCGACGAGCAGACGGAGGAAGGCCGTTTCTCGCCAACCTTCGGTATTGCGGTCAAGCCAGGGCCGGACTGGTTGCAGGTCTACACCCGCTGGGGCCGTGGCTGGCGTCCGCCGGCGGTGACCGAGGTGTTCATGAGCGGCCGCCCACATGCCGGCGGCAGTGCCGAGATGGTCTATCCCAACCCGTTTCTCAAGGCCGAGGAATCGCACAACTGGGAGTTGGGGCTGAACATTTTCAAGGAGTCGCTGCTGCGCGACGGCGATCGGTTCGGCGCCAAGGTCGCCTACTTCGACACCCGCATCGACAACTTCTCGTTTCTCGACACCAATGTCTCGTTGCCCGGCAGCAGCGTGGCGGGTATCGCGCTGGGTCGCTCGGCCTACCAGAACAACCTGGAGACCACGCGCTTTCGCGGCGTGGAATACAGCCTGGATTACGACGCCGGCGCCTACTACGGGCAGCTCAGCTACACCCACATGATCGGCAGCAACGAGTTCTGCTCCAACCAGTTCTACATGGGCGGCGCACAGCGGCTGGTCAGCGCCGGCACCGTCATGCGCCCGGTCCGTGTGGGCAGCCGCATCATCATGCTGCCGGTGCGGGTATCACGCGCCGAGGGTGCCGCAGACACCAACAACATCGTCAGCTGCGGCGACATCATGGGCAACGCTTCCTATATGCCTGCAGACCGCGGTGCGCTGACCTTGGGCATGCGCCTGCTCGATCGCACCCTGGATGTAGGCATGCGTGTGCGCTACAGCGAAGGCAATGGCGAAAACCTCAAGAGCCATACCTACAACCAGATCGATCAGGCGCAGTGGCCCCAGTACACCGTCTATGACCTGTACGCCAGCTACTGGATGACTTCCAGCCTGAACCTGGCCCTTTCCCTGGAAAACGCCACCGATGAGGCCTACTTCGTGGCGATGGGCGACGGCAACAACCTGTCGCTGGCCCGTGGTCGCACCTTGAGCGGCATGCTCGAGTACCGCTTCTGATTCAACCGGGTTTGCCCATTCGGGCGACGCGAAGGCACGGAACACGCCTTCGTCATAACTGTGCAACAACGAGGAACTGTCATGACCCTTTCCGTTAACTACGACGCCGCTTTCGCCAGCTCCACCGTCGACGATTACCTGGCCTTCTGGAGCGCCGGCTTCGTCACCGCCGGCCACGGCTACAGCAACACCGGCGGCTTCAGCAACGGCACTTTCGACGGCGACCAATACGCCACCCACGGTCGCAACAGCTCGGATTACGCCTTCATTGCCGACAGCGACAGCGCCAACGGCCTGCACTACGTGTTCGACCCATCGAAGGCACCGGGCGACAACCTCAATCACTACCTGTGGGGTTCGCTCGACAACGTTTCCCTGGGCGAAGTGCTCGGCGGCGGCAGCGGCAGCGACTTCACCCTGGGCAACTACGTGGTCAGCTTCAACGGCCTTGACCTGGATGCCGCGCAGGGCGCAGGTCGTGCCGGCAACGAAGTGCAGAGCGTGATCTACGGCCTGATGCAGGGCAACACCTCGGCCCTGGAGGGCGTGCTCGACAACCTGCTGGCCGGTTTTGGCGTGTCCACCAACAGCACCTTCGCCGAGATCGGCGCGGCCCTGGCCGCAGGCCCCGCTCACGCGGCCTCCGCCGAAGCGGTCGGCGTGCAGGCGCTGCCTGAGGACCTGGCCCTGGCGGCCTGAGCGCAGGCATGAAAAAGCGAATGGAAGGTCACCCTGCCATTCGCTGATCTGATGCACTTACCCCGCAGCCCGTGTCTTTGCCGGGCCCAGGCTGCGGCGGTGCGAATTCTGTGGCGACGATGGCGCGAATGCAATCGCCTGTCGGCGCCTTCTACGAGGTTTCCAACAAATGCGAACCGCTCCCGCCGCGGCCAACGAAGTGCTGCGGGCGCTCAAGGCCTGCCGTGCCGGGCTTGGCAACGTCGCGTTGTTCACCGCGGTGATCAATGTGCTGATGCTGGCGCCGGCGCTGTACATGCTGCAGGTCTATGATCGGGTCTTGTCGTCGCGCAACGAGATGACCCTGTTGATGCTCAGCCTCATGGTGCTTGGGGTGTTCGCCTTCATGGGGCTGCTGGAGTGGCTGCGCAGCCAGGTGGTGATCCGCCTGGGCACGCGCATGGACATGGACCTCAACCCGCGGGTGTTCGAGGCGGCCTACGAGGCCAGCCTGGCCGGGCACAAAGGTGCGGCGGGGCAGATGCTCGCCGATCTGACCGCGCTGCGCCAGTTCGCCACCGGCCAGGCGTTGTTCGCCTTCTTCGATGCGCCGTGGTTCCCGGTGTACCTGTTGGTGATGTTCATGTTCAGCCCGTGGCTGGGCCTGATGGCGCTGGCGGGCGCGGTGTTGCTGACGGTGCTGGCGTGGGTCAACGAGCGCATGACCCAGGCGCCGTTTGCACAAGCCGGGCAACTGTCGCAGCAGGCGGGCCTGGAGGCCAGCGCCAACCTGCGCAATGCCGAAGTGATCGAGGCCATGGGCATGCTCGGCGCCGTGCGCCAGCGCTGGGCACGGTTGCATCATGGGTTTCTGGCCCGGCAGAACCTGGGCAGCGAGCGTACCGCGGCGGTCACCGCGCTGACCAAGACCGTGCGCCTGGCCTTGCAGTCGCTGGTGCTCGGGCTGGGCGCCTGGCTGGCCATCGAACAATTGATCACCCCGGGGATGATGATCGCCGGCTCCATCCTCATGGCCCGCGTGCTGGCGCCGATCGACCAGTTGATCGGTGCCTGGCGTCAATGGAGCGGTGCGCGCCTGGCCTATCAGCGTCTGAGCGAGTTGCTGCAGGCCCAGCCGCCGCGCCAGGCGGGCATGCCGATGCCGGCCCCGCTGGGCAAACTCACCGTCGAGCAGGTGGGTGCGACGCAACCGGGCAGCAGTCGCCTGTGCCTGAACAACTTGGGTTTCGAACTGCCGGGGGGCGAGTCGCTGGGGATCATCGGCCCTTCGGGGTCGGGCAAGTCGACCCTGGCGCGGCTGCTGGTCGGCTCCGGCGCGCCGATCACTGGCAAGGTGCGCCTGGACGGCGCCGACCTGCGGACCTGGGACCGTGGCGCGCTGGGTCAGCATATCGGCTACCTGCCGCAGGATGTGCAGCTGTTCGCCGGCAGCATTGCCGACAACATCGCCCGCCTGGGCCTTGTCGACGCCCAGCAAGTGGTCGCTGCGGCGCAGCTGGCGGGCGTGCACGACATGATCCTCGCGCTGCCGGGTGGTTACGACACGCTGCTGGGGGAGGGCGGCATGGGGCTTTCCGGTGGCCAGCGCCAGCGCATCGGCCTGGCACGCGCGCTGTACGGGCTGCCGGCGCTGATCGTGCTCGACGAACCCAACTCCAACCTAGATGAGGCCGGTGAGCGGGCGCTGGTCGAGGCCATTGCCAGGCTGCGCGAGTACAAGCGCACGCTGATCCTGATCACCCACAAGTCCTCGCTGCTGGCCGGTCTGGACAACCTGTTGATGCTCAAGGGCGGCCAGCTGCAAGCCTTCGGCCCCACCGCGAGGGTACTGCAGGACGCCCAACGGGCTGCTCGGCCCGCCCC
>NZ_JBYSYW010000039.1:0-54923 GCF_058783825.1 Pseudomonas sp. FW305-96 | reverse complement strand
ACCCAACTGCTGCTGGACTTTGCTCATGATCGATGACACCACCGGGCACACCGTGGTGCAGCTGGTGTAGATGAACCCCATGACCACCAGGTGATCGCCCACCAGGTCCTTCTCCAGGCGCACCGGCATGCCGTCCTGGTCGAGCAGCGCCACATCGGCGAAGCGCACGCTGGCTTTCTCCTGGTGAGCGGCCGGTGGTTGCGCGGACGTGCCGCCGTGATCGTGGCCGGCGTGGGCCAGCGCCAGGTTGCTCGCCAACAGCAGGCTCAGGCCCAGCAGTTTTCCACCCTGCAGACGGTTCATCGCACACTCCTGGGTTCCCCTTGGGAAGCGGTGGGCGCCTCGGCGGCCGGCAGGACGCGCAGGCTGGTGTAGTTTTCTTCGGTGAAGGCACGCCCGAGGCTCGGCGACTGTACGTGCAGGTACCAGGCGCCGGCCTCGGCCAGCTCCAGCGGCGCCTGGTAGAGCCCCTCGCCGACTTCGACCAGCGCCACGTTGCGTGGCAGCGACGAAGGCGCCAGGAAGTAGCGCAAGCTCAGGTCGCCAAGCCCAGGGCGTGGTTTTCCGTCCTCGCCGAGGATGCGCACCCGGGCCAGGTAGGGGGTGTGCTGCAGCAGCGGCTGGTCGGTGCCGATGAACTCGGCGCGGGCACGCTTGGGCACGCCCGACTGCGGCAACGCCGCGACTTCGGTGCTGAAGCAGTGGATGATCTGCGGCTGATTGAGCAGGAACGCGACGTCGAAGGTGCCGGCGGCCGGCAGCTTCACCGTCGAGCCGTACACCCCGGGCGCCAGCTCGCGCAGGCTGCGATCGATGACCCGCGCGGCGCGGGCCTGGTGGCCGCGGTTGTTGTAGCCCGACATCGGCGCGTTCATGCCCTCGGCGTAGAAGTAGGTGGTGTTGTCCACGGGGTTGACCACGAACACCGAGTTGTCGTCGCGGGAAATGCTCACCCCCTGGGCCAACGGCAGGTCGCCGGCCTGGCGCGGCGCAGCCGGGCCGGCCTCGAAGCCCTGGACGATCGGTTCGCGCCCCTGCCCGAGGCTTGCCAGGTTGATCATGCTCACCTTCGAAGAAGCCAGCCCACGCACATAGGCGTAGGCCTTGGTGAAGGTCAGTTGGTACGGCTCGGCGGCCACCGGTATCCGATGGAGCACCTGGTCGGTACTGGCATCGATCACCAGCGCCTGGTTCTCCAGGGTGTTGAGCACCACGCCATAACGACCATCCTGGCTGAAGCGCATCGGCCCCAGGCCCTGCTCGGCCTTGACCGTGTGGCGCAAGGTGTGGCTGCGGGCGTCGATCACCCGCACCGTGCCCTCCTGGCCATCGACCACGTACACTGCCTGCGACAAGGGCGAGTAAGCCACCGACAACGGATGCGGGCCGACTTCGAGGGTCTTCACCAGGCGCATCTGGGCGGTGTCGATGACGCTCAGGGTGCGGCCGTCGCGGTTGCTGACGAAGGCAAAGCGCGAATCGGCGCTGAAGGCGATCTCGTGGTGGCCGGAGCCGGTGACGAACGACTTGAGCTTGGCCCGGCTGGGCACGTCGATCACCGTCACCCCGCCCTTGGCCGGGTCATGGCTGTTGTTGCCCACCCACAGCAGGCGCTGGTCGGGTTGCAGCGCCACCCGCAGCGGCTGCTCGCCGGCCTCCAGGGTGGCAACGCGGGTGAAGGTCTCGGTGTCGATCAACGCCACCTGGTTGCGTTCGGGCATGGACACGAACACCTGCTTGTCATCGCCGGTGGCCACCCAGTCCATGGGCCGCCCCGGAAGGTCGATGCGCGCCAGCGTGCTGGTGACCCCGCCCACCGACACGGTCGGGTCGATCACCGTCAGGCTGGCGTCCTTGTTCAGCACCAGCAGGAAGTAGCTGTTCAGATCGAGCAAAGGACGAGCGCCGATGCTGCTTTTGAGAAACAACGCCACGCGCGCCTTGCAACTGCTGTCGCGGTCGCCGACCGGTGCCGACTGCGCGGGGTCGAGCCAGGCGCCGGGGGCCATGCCCGACAGCGGCTGGCCGCTGGTCTGGTCGCTGACCTTGAAGCGGATATTGGCAAAGTCGCCCTCACGCAGTTCACCGCCGCTGAGGGGGCGCGCCTCGAACTCAACGGTGACGCCATCGCGGCTGAGCGTGTGCAGGGCCTGGGGATCGGCGGCCTCCTGCAGCAGTTCGCGGGGGTCGCACCAGAGCTTTTCGTAGGCCACGCCGAGGCCGATCAGCGCGGTGCCCAGCAGCAAGCCCAGGTATGCAGGGCGCAGCTTGCGGTTCATGCCGGCACGCATGGGGTAGCGCCTTCGAGGGGAATGGTCATGCTGCACCTCCACAGGAATCACGGTTCTGTGGAGGGGGAAGCAAGCGTTATGCCATTAAACAAACGCCCTTAAATCAACGGGTTAGCCAAACAACCCGAGAACATTGGGGAGGCGGCCCCAATACCGGGGGCTGTCTGCCGGGCCCGCGCTTTATAAGAAGACCCTGCTCATTTGCCTGACCCGGCGCCATGCTTGTCCATTCCCACACTCGATCTGGTGGTGCAGGCGAGCCTACCGTTCAGTACACAAACAGTACGTATCAAGCATGAAACAATTGAATGATTCAGGCCATTTTCAGGCAGTTGCAGTACGTACCATGTAGCATCAGCCGAAGGCATTCCGCCCCCAATTTAGCGCAATGTGTCCTATCGATCTCGAGCAGTATCTGGAAACCGCCGGCAGGCTGGAGGCCAGAACGCTGGGTGTGATCCGCAAGATCGAGCAGCTCAGGAAGAAGGACGGCGACCTCAAGGCGAGCGCTGATCTGACACATTTATTTTCACGATATTGATTTGTGATATAAATCATGTCATTTTCAGGCCGCACCCAACCCATGGTTCCTTTCGGGCCATGGCTGGTAACGCCCCCACCGGAGCCAACAACATGAATAAAACCGGACTTCTCGGCGCGCTGGCACTCTGTGCCTGCAGCGCCTTCGCCCAGGCCGACGATGCCAGCCTGCGCATCGGCATCGAGGCCGCCTACCCGCCCTTTTCCTACCGCACCCCAGAAGGTGAGCTCGCCGGCTTTGACTACGACATCGGCAACGCGCTGTGCGCGCAGATGCAGGTCAAGTGCCAGTGGGTGATCCAGGAGTTCGACGGCATGATCCCGTCGCTGAAGGTACGCAAGATAGACGCTGTGCTGTCGTCGATGTCGATCACCGAGGATCGCTTGAAATCGGTCGATTTCACCGACAAGTACTACCACACCCCCGGCAAGTTCGCGATGAAGGCCGGCAGCCGCCTGGACACCCCGATGGTGGACCTGAAGGGCCGCAAAGTGGGCGTGCAGCGGGCCTCGACCTATGACCGCTTCGCCACCGAACAACTGGAACCGGCGGGCGTCGAGATCGTGCGCTACGCCTCGCAGAACGAAGCCTTCCTCGACCTGGTTTCCGGGCGCCTGGACGCCACCCTCGCCGATATCGTCAACACCGAGGAAAGCTTCATCAAGACCCCGGCGGGCCAAGGCTTCGCCCTGGTCGGCCCGGACATCGGCGACCCTCACTATTTTGGCCGCGGCGCCGGGATTGCCGTGCGCAAGGGCGACACCGCCAACCTCGCGCGGCTCAACGCCGCCATCGCCGCGATCCGCGCCAACGGCATCTACCAGCAGGTGCAGGGCAAGTACTTCCCGTTCGACATCTACGGCCAGTAACGCCGGCCGACGAGGGTTTTCATCATGCTTCATGGCTATGGATCGAGCATTCTCGATGGCGCCTGGCTGAGCATCAGCCTGGCACTGCTGGCGATGGCCTTGGCCATCGGCCTGGGCCTGTTCGGTGCGGCCTGCCGGTTATCACCGTTGCGATGGCTGGCGGCACTGGGCGAGGTGTATGCCACGGTGGTGCGCGGCATCCCCGACCTGGTGCTGATTTTGCTGGTGTTCTACGGCGGCCAGGACCTGGTCAACCGCCTGGCACTGGCGCTGGGCTACGAACAGTACATCGACATCAACCCGTTCGTTGCCGGGGTGTGCACCATGGGCTTCATCTTCGGCGCCTACCTCTCGGAGACCTTTCGCGGCGCCTTCCTGGCGATCCCCAAGGGCCAGGCCGAGGCTGGCGCTGCCTATGGCATGAGCGGCCTGCACGTGTTCTGGCGGATCAGCCTGCCGCAGATGGTGCGCCTGGCGCTGCCGGGCTTCACCAACAACTGGCTGGTGCTGACCAAGTCCACCGCGCTGATCTCGGTGATCGGCCTGCAGGACATGATGTTCAAGGCCAAGAACGCCGCCGACGCCACCCACCAGCCGTTCACCTTCTTCCTCGCCGTGGCCGCGCTGTACCTGCTGCTGACCAGCGTGTCGCTGCTGCTGTTGCGCGGTGTTGAACAACGTTACTCGGTCGGCTTCAAAGCCGCCGAACTCTAGGGGAGCTGCCCGATGACGCTCGACTATCAACTGATCTGGCAGAACCTGCCGCTGTACCTGAACGGCGTTGCCCTGACCCTCAAGGTGCTGCTGATTTCTCTGGCCTGTGGCCTGGCGCTGGCGATCCCCCTGGCGCTGATGCGTGTCTCGCGCACGTGCCTGCTGGGCTACCCCGCCTGGCTCTACACCTACGTGATCCGCGGCACGCCGATGCTGGTGCAGCTGTTCCTGGTGTACTACGGCCTGGCCCAGTTCGAGGCCGTGCGCCAGAGCCCGTTGTGGCCCTACCTCTCCAGCGCGACGTTCTGCACCTGCCTTGCCTTCGCCCTCAACACCAGCGCCTACAGCGCCGAGCTGCTGGCCGGGAGCCTGCGCTCGACGCCCCGGGGCGAGGTCGAGGCTGCCCGTGCCATGGGCATGTCACGGTTGACGCTGTACCGGCGCATCCTGCTGCCCTCGGCCTTGCGCCGCGCCCTGCCGCAGTACAGCAACGAAGTACTGATGATGCTGCAGACCACCAGCCTGGCGTCGATCGTCACCCTGGTGGACATCACCGGGGCGGCGAAGACCTTCAACGCACGCTACTACCTGCCTTTCGAGGCCTTCATCACCGCCGGGCTGATCTACCTGGCCCTGACGTTCATGCTGGTGCGCCTGTTCAAGCTGGCCGAGCGCCATTGGCTGGCCTACCTGGCACCGCGCAAGCACTAAGGAGCTTTCATGCAGCACATTGACCATACCCTGCCCTGGAGCGCCTGCGGCACCGAGCGTTCGCTGCGCGTGCTGCGCTTTGGCAGCGGCCCGCGCAAGGCCTATATCCAGGCTTCGCTGCACGCCGATGAACTGCCCGGGATGCGCGTGGCCATCGAACTCAAGCGCAGGTTGCTGGAGCTCGAGGCGCAGGGCCTGCTGGACGCGGTGATCGAACTGGTGCCCCTGGCCAACCCGATCGGTATCGGCCAGATGTTCCAAGCCACCCACCAGGGCCGCTTCGAGTTCAATAGCGGCAAGAACTTCAATCGCGATTTCCCGGCACTGACCGAAGCGCTGGCCGCGCACCTCGAAGGCCGCCTGGGCGGCGATGGCCAGGCCAACGTCACGACTATCCGCCGGGCCATGCTCGAACTCCTTGATGAACTGCCCGCGCCACACTCGGAGCTCGATGGCCTGCGCCGCCTGCTGCTGCGCCACGCCTGCGATGCCGACCTGGTGCTGGACCTGCACTGCGATTTCGAGTCGGTGATGCTGCTGTACGCCATGCCGCAACACTGGGCGCAGCTGCGTCCGCTGGCGGCTCGCCTCGGCGCGCAAGCGGCGCTGCTGGCCGAGGGCGCCGGTGGCGATGCCTTCGACGAGGCCTGCGCCGCGCCCTGGCTGCACCTGCGCGAGTACTACCCTGATGCCGAGATCCCCCTGGCCTGCGTTGCGACCACCATCGAGTTGCGCGGCATGGCCGACACCGGGCGTGAGCAATGCCAGGCCAGCGCCGAGCAGATCCTCGGCTACCTCGCCGACCAGGGCATGATCCGCGGCCCCTGGCCGGCCGCCCCGCAACACTGCTGCCAAGCCACGCCCTTCGCTGGCGCGCAATACGCCTACGCCGAGCACCCGGGCGTGGTCAGCTACCTGCAGCCGCTAGGCGCGCAGGTGCGCGTGGGTGATCCGCTGTTCGAAGTGCTCGACCCGCTCAGCGACCGCCACAGCGTGGTCAGGGCCACCACCGACGGCATCCTCTATGCCCGTGAACGCCTGCGCTTCGCCCAGCCCGGCCTGTGGCTGGCCAAGGTTGCCGGCAACACCTCCATCCGCCAAGGTCGCCTGCTCAGCGACTGAACCCTGCGAGTACCGTCTGATGAACAAACTGCATATCCACGAGTTGCACAAAAGCTACGGCAACCACCAGGTGCTCAAGGGCGTTTCGTTGCAGGCCGATGCCGGCGACGTGATCAGCATCATCGGCTCCAGCGGATCGGGCAAGAGCACTTTCCTGCGCTGCATCAACCTGCTCGAGCAACCCAACGCCGGGCAGATCCTGGTCAACGGCGAACAGCTCAAGCTGCGCGAGTGCCCCCGTGGCGGGCTGCGCGCGGCGGACCCACGCCAGTTACAGCGCCTGCGGGCGCGGTTGAGCATGGTCTTCCAGCACTTCAACCTGTGGGCGCACATGAGCGCCCTGGACAACGTCATGGAAGCCCCGGTGCACGTACTCGGCATGAACCGCAAGGAGGCCCGCGAGAAGGCCGAGCACTACCTGGCCAAGGTCGGCGTCAGCCATCGCCGCGACGCCTACCCGGCGCACATGTCCGGTGGCGAGCAGCAACGGGTGGCCATTGCCCGGGCGCTGGCCATGGAGCCCGAGGTGATGCTGTTCGACGAACCGACCTCGGCGCTCGATCCGGAACTGGTCGGTGATGTGCTCAAGGTCATGCAGGACCTGGCCCAGGAGGGCCGGACCATGGTCGTGGTCACTCACGAGATGGGCTTTGCCCGCGAGGTGTCCAACCAGCTGCTATTCCTCCACCAGGGCCTGGCCGAGGAACGCGGCGACCCGCGCGAGGTGCTGGCGCGGCCGCAGTCCGAGCGCCTGCGCCAGTTCCTCGCCGGCAGCCTGAAGTGACCCCCGTGGCGCGCTGTGGCGGCCCGCCGCAGAGCGCCTTGGGATACACTACCCGGCAATTCACAGGGAGCCTCGCGCCGGATGTCGAGCCATACCAAGAACACCACGGTCTACGCCGCGCCGGTCATGCGCAAGCTGTCGGAGAGCCTGGCCGAACTGCCACCGTCGTTGCGCAAGGTCGCCGAGTACATCCTGCGCCACCCGCTGAAGGCCGCGACCCTGACCATCGAGGACATGGCCCAGGCTACCGCGACCTCGCCGGCGGCGGTCAATCGCCTGGCCAAGGCCCTGGACCTGGGCGGCTACAGCGGCATGAAGGCCGAGCTGGTGAGCACCCTGCAACAGATGGTCTCGCCGGTGGACAAGCTGCGTAACGAGCTGGCCCAACGCCCGGGCGGCGACTTTGGCTTGCATGAGCAGATCCAGAGCGCCACCAGCAACCTGGCGACCACCGCCAGCAACAACCAGGCCGATGCCTTCGAGGCGTTCGTCGACAGCCTGATCGCGGCGCGCAAGGTCTACGTGCTGGGCTTCGGCAACAGCGTGTACCTGGCCGGGCTGGCCGCCTCGACCCTGGTGCCGTTCTGCAGGGACACCTGTGCCATCAGCATGGAAGGTGGCAACGAGAATGCCGCCTACCGCCTGGCGGCGATCACCGAGCAGGACGTGCTGCTGGCCATCGCCCTGCCACGCTATTCGCAGGACACCCTGCAACTGTCGCGTTTCGCCCATGAGCGCAACGCAACGGTACTGGCGATCACCGACTCACCCGCCTCGCCGCTGGCGCCCATGGCCCACCATGTGTTGTACGCGCCCGCCGATCATCCGGTGCTGACCAGCTCCAACATCGCCGTGCTGGCATTGATCGAAGGGTTGGTGGCCGGGGTCATGGCGCGCAACAAGGAGGCGGTGAAACTGGCCACGGAGCTGACCGAAAGCGTGATGTCGTATCTGCATGTGCCGGGTGACAAGCTCACCAGAAAATAAGACGCGCCGGACAACATGGTCGTCGTGCGGGAACGGATTTACCGGTGGTCGCGGCGATCCGGCTGCCCCGATGAATCCGTTCCCGCAGGTTCATGTCATGTCAATGGATCTGGGCAGCAGTGGCCGCTCAGTCCTGCAGCTTCGCCGCCAACTGCCGGACCCGCTCGAGGTCGGCCTTGGCCACCTTGGCCAGGCCGGTGCCGTAGTCCGCATCCGCCTTGTAGAAGAACGACAGCATGATGTAGCGGCTCTCCTCATCTGCGGTCGCCAGGGCCTGGCCGAGGCTGTTGATCAGGTCGGTCTGGTCCTTCTTGCCGTAGGAACGGAACAGCTCGCCCGCCTGCTTGAAGTTCTGCTCGCGCTGGATCCTCGCCTGCTGGGTGCTGCCGCTCAGCGGGGTCTGCACATAACGGGCGTCGGCCTGCTCGTCACGCAGCTGGCGACGGCTCGGCTGGTAGTTCACGCCGCTGTCGGTGTGCCCGGCGTTCATCGCGCCATCCTGGTTGACGGTGTTGACCTCGGCACGCGGGCGGTTCACCGGCAGGCTCAGGCCATTGGCGCCAACCCGGTACATCTGGGTATCGGCGTAGGCAAACAACCGTCCCTGGAGCAGGCGGTCCTCGGACGGTTCGATACCCGGTACCAGGTTCGACGGCGCCATGGCCACCTGCTCGGTCTCCTGGAAGAAGTTGTCGACGTTACGGTCGAGCACCATCTGGCCAATCTTGCGCTCCGGCACGTCGGGCCAGATCTTGGTCGCGTCCAGCGGGTCGAAGTCGAACTTGGCCAACTCCTCGGGCTTGAGCACCTGGATGTACAGGTCCCATTTCGGCAGCTTGCCCTGGTTGATCGCGCTGACCAGATCGTGGGTCATGTGGCTGTAGTCGCGGCCCTGTACCTGGGCGACCTGTTTCGGGTCGAGGTTCTTCTGCCCTTGCAGGCTCTTCCAGTGGAACTTCACGTAGTGCACCTGGCCCTTGGCGTTGACCAGCTTGTAGGCGTGCACGCTGTTGCCGTCCATCTCGCGGTAACTGGCCGGCGTGCCTTCGTTGGAGTACAGCAGGGTCAGGGTGCGGGTAGCTTCCGGTACATGGGAGAAGAAATCGAAGCGACGCGAGTCGTCATCGAGGTTGCTCCGTGGGTCGGGCTTGAAGGCGTGAACCATGTCCGGGAACTTGATCGCGTCGCGGATGAAGAAGGTCGGGAAGTTGTTGCCGACCAGATCCCAGTTGCCGTCGGCGGTGTAGAACTTGGTGGCGAAGCCGCGCGGGTCACGCAGGGTTTCCGGCGAGTGATTGCCGTGCACCACCGAGGAGAAGCGCACGAACACCGGGGTCTTCTCGCCGGGGCGGAACACCTTGGCCATGCTCAGGTCGCTGATGTCGGCACTGGCGGTGAACTGGCCATGGGCGCCGGTGCCACGTGCGTGCACCACGCGCTCGGGGATGCGTTCACGGTCGAAACGCTGCAGCTTCTGCAGCAGTTGCACGTCCTGTAGCAGCACCGAGCCGTTGGGGCCGGCAGTCTGCGAGTTCTGGTTGTCGCCCACCCGCGCGCCGTTATCACGGGTCAGGGTCGCGGCCTGCACGGACAGTGACAGCAGACTGGCGGCGAGACTGCTCGCCACCAGCAGGCGACCGGGTTGGAACAGCTTGAGCAAAGGGATCATGGGGTACTCCTAAAGGTTCTTTCAGGCGTCTTGATGCGCCTCGAAAAGGGTAAGTAGCCCGTGACCGATCCCTAAATTGATCCTGCTCATCAGTGCAATTGGTAATTTCAATCCTGTTTTTTATTCATGAATGCTACAGGCAGGCATAGGTGGCCTGGCCAAGCTCAGAAGTCCACCTTGCCGCGCCCCGCCTTGATCGTGCCGCGCTTGGACTTGGAGTCGAGGCGGCGGGTCTTTGAACCGAGGGTCGGCTTGGTCGGCCGGCGCTTCTTCTCGACCTTACCGGCGCCGATGATCAGTTCGGCCAGACGCTCCAGGGCGTCGATGCGGTTCTGTTCCTGGGTGCGGTACTGCTGGGCCTTGATGATCAGCACGCCGTCGGCGGTGATGCGGCTGTCACGCAGTGCCAGCAGTCGCTCCTTGTAGAAGGCGGGCAGCGACGAGGCCGCGATGTCGAAGCGCAGGTGCACGGCGCTGGAGACCTTGTTGACGTTCTGGCCGCCGGCGCCCTGCGCGCGAATATAGCTCAGCTCGATCTCGGCATCCGGTACCTGC
Source organism: Pseudomonas sp. FW305-96 (assembly GCF_058783825.1). Lineage (NCBI taxonomy): Bacteria > Pseudomonadati > Pseudomonadota > Gammaproteobacteria > Pseudomonadales > Pseudomonadaceae > Pseudomonas > Pseudomonas sp. FW305-96. Next base: position 44,680 of record NZ_JBYSYW010000039.1, on the reverse strand, counting down.
ACGTTGTTGGAGATGGTCAGCATGGTGTGCCTCTTGTGATAGCCCGGCCATTATCACATCTCCTTGGCTTCACTGCCGCGCCATGTGCCGCCGATATTGCCTGGCCCGGGCGGCGTCGCTCCATTGCTGGCGCAGCAGCGCCCACCAGGGCGCCACCTGCGGATCGGGCGCCTTGGCTTCGCTCAGCCTGCGCAGCTGGAACTTGACCATCGCCATATTGCCCAGCGAGGCCAGCGCCTTGTTCTTCCAGGTGATCGGGCGCAGGTCCGGCACCGCCTCCTCCCCCGCCTGCCAGTCACGGGGCAAGGCCGGCGCGATGGCCAGCGCGGTACCGATACCGACCATCTCGACCCCGCTGTGCACCACCTGCTCGGCGACCGGTCGGCGGCGGATGCCGCCGGTGACCATCACCGGCATCTTCGCCACCGTGCGAATATCCCGGGCGAAGTCGAGGAAGTACGCCTCGCGCGCCAGCGTGCGGCCATCCCTGGCCTGGCCCTGCATCGCCGGGGCTTCGTAGCTACCACCGGACAACTCCACCAGGTCGACCGCCAGCTCATTGAGCAGGGCCACCACCTGCCGCGCATCGTCTGCGCTGAAGCCGCCGCGCTGGAAGTCCGCCGAGTTGAGCTTGACGGCCACGGCGAAGCCGGGGGACACCACTGCACGCACCGCCTTGACCACCTCGAGCAGCAGTCGCGCGCGATTTTCCAAGGCGCCGCCCCACTGGTCGGTGCGCTGGTTGCTCAGGGGCGAAAGGAACTGGCTGAGCAGGTAGCCATGGGCCGCGTGGATTTCCACCCCACTGAAACCCGCCTGCTCCCCCAGCCGCGCGGTGTTGGCAAAACGGCGGATCACATCGTCGATTACTTCGTGGGTCATCGCCCGCGGGGTGGAAAAATGCCTGGACATGCTGCCCAGGTCCAGCGCCACGGCCGACGGGCCCCAGGTTTCCTGGCCCAGGCTCGCAGGCATCTGCCGGCCGGGGTGGTTGATCTGCAACCAGAACTGCGCACCCTTCGAGCGGCCGATGGCGGCCCACTGGCGAAAACGCGCCAGGTGCCGGTCATCCTCCAGCACCACGCCGCCGGGGCCGGTCATGGCGCGTTTGTCGACCATGACGTTGCCGCTGATGAGCAGGCCGGCGCCCCCCTGCGCCCAAGCCTTGTACAAGCGCATCAGTCGGTCGGAGGGCGCATGGTTGGCGTCGGCCATGTTTTCTTCCATGGCGGCCTTGGCAATGCGGTTGGGAATGACCGCGCCATTGGGCAGGGTCAGGGGAGAGAACACGTCCATCGGCAATACCTCAACAAGTAGGTGCCGCAGACGTTAGCTTTAAAGTCAACTTTAAGGTCAAGCCCTGAACCGGCAAAAATTTCGCCATTGACTCTCAAGTTGGGTTGAACGTTAGGGTGATTACGCAGCCCCGACATCATCTACCCTGGAGATACAGCACCGTGAAACTCGGAACCGCCACCGCCCTGGCCGGCGCCCTGCTGATACCCGTCACCCACGCCGCCAATGGCCTCCCTGAGCACGCCACCACAACGCAGATCGACATCGCCGGGCACCCGGTACCCGTGCTCAAGGGCGGGCTGTACGACCGTTACCGCTCCAACCCGCCGCTGCCAGTGATCCAGGCCGAGGCGCCGGACATTGACCTGAGCTGGTTCAAGGGCCTGGAGAAGACTCGGGTCGACATGGGTTTCGAGTCGTACTCGCCAAACTTCTACTACCGCAACAGCCGTGTCACCGCCGTCTACACCGCCGATCTCGAACACCTGCGGGCGTTGATGCCCGCCGCCGTGCTGGAGCAGGTGCAGCCCCTGCAGGTATGGCCTGGGCGCGGCCTGGTGGCGTTCACCGCCTACACCTACGACTATTGCGACAACGACAGCTACAACGAGGTGGCCGTGTCGGTCATTACCAACAGGCCCGGCAAGGCGAACCTCGGGCCCTTCTCTCTGGTCGGGCAGTCGATGGCCAAGGATTTCTGGGGCTATGTGCTCAAGCTGCCGGTCAACACCGAGCTTGCACGGGTGCGCGGCGTGGTGGGCTACAACCTGCCCAAGTGGCTGACCGGGATCGACCGGCGCGAGGACGCCCAGGCGGTAACCTACACCATCGGCGATGCGCGAAGCGGCGAGGTGGACGTGGTGTTCAGGGCCAGGAAGCTCGACGGGTTGTCCCACGAGCCAGACCTTGTGACCAACAGTTTCACCAACCTCGACCACCAGAGCCGGTTGGCCTACGGCTACGCCACCTCGCGGCAGGTCAGCCATGCCTCCAGCATGAAGGCTGATTCAGTGGAACTGGTGCTGGGTGATGGCGAACTGTCGCGCTATATCCGTGATCTGCAGCTGGGGCGGATGGTCAAGTACGAGTATGTGCCCGAGTTCCAGAGCGCGCTGTATGCGCCCAAGCCATTGGCGGCGCTTGACTGAAACGATGCAGGCCCCCTGTGGCAGCGGCGCTGCTACAGGTCCGCGACCCGCGCCTTTTCCTGGGCCATTTCCTCACGCAGCCGCTCCAGCACCCGCTGCGAATTGTCCACGCACTGCATGCCTTCGGGCTTGCTCTCGATCCCTTCGATCACCAGCAACAACTGCGCCTTGTTGCGTGCCAGGCGCGCCTGCAGGCGTTCGATTTCCTCGACCTTGCGCCTGAGCCCAGCGAGCAGTTCATCGTGCTGCCAGCCCTTGGCCTTGGCCGGCAGCAACTGGCGGATCTCCTCCAGCGAGAACCCGGCGGCCTGGGCGTTGGTGATCATCTCAAGCACCCACACCGCATCGGCGTCGTAGTCGCGATAGCCATTGGCCTTGCGCTCGACCGAGCTGATCAGCCCACTGGCCTCGTAGAAGCGGATACGCGACGGGGCCAGGCCCGTGAGCTTGGCCAGCTCTCCTATTCTCATGCGGCACCTTTGCAATTGCATTGACCTTGAAGTGCACTTTAATCCTAGAGTTGTCCGGTGGCCAGTGCCCCCTCACTGCCCACCTTCACCAGCTCCTCACCCAAGAATCAGGAGACGCGAAATGGCATACGTCACAACCCCGGAAGGACTCGAGATCTTCTACAAGGACTGGGGCCCGCGGGACGCCCAGGTGATCTTCTTCCATCACGGCTGGCCGCTCAGCGCCGACGACTGGGACGCGCAACTGCTGTTCTTCGTCGCCGAAGGCTACCGCGTGGTCGCCCATGACCGCCGTGGCCATGGCCGTTCGAGCCAGGTCTGGGACGGCCACGACATGGACCACTACGCCGACGACGTGGCGGCGGTGGTCAAGCACCTGGGTGTCGAGGGGGCGATTCATGTCGGGCACTCCACCGGCGGTGGCGAGGTGATCCACTACATGGCCCGCCATCCCGAGGACAAGGTGCCCAAGGCCGCCATTATCGCCGCCGTGCCGCCGCTGATGGTCCAGACCGCCAGCAACCCCGGCGGCCTGCCCAAGTCAGTGTTCGACGACCTTCAGGCCCAGCTCAAGGCCAACCGCGCGCAGTTCTACCACGATATCCCGGCGGGGCCGTTCTACGGCTACAACCGCCCCGGCGCCAAGGCGGATCAGGGCGTGATCCTCAACTGGTGGCGCCAGGGCATGATGGGCAGCGCCCAGGCGCACTACGACGGCATCGTCGCGTTCTCCCAGACCGATTTCACCGAATCGCTAAAAAAGGTGACGGTGCCGGTACTGGTCATGCATGGCGACGACGACCAGATCGTGCCCTACGACAATTCGGGGCCACTCTCGGCACAGTTGCTGCCCAAGGGCACCCTGAAGACCTACAAGGGCTACCCCCATGGCATGCCCACCACCCACGCCGACGTGATCAACCAGGACCTGCTGGCATTTTTCCGCAGCTGAAAGGCCTGGGCTCGGGCGGCGTCATCCCTGGCGCCGCCCCTTGCCGCGCGCGGCTTTCTGCGCGGTCGAGTCATGTTGCGTACCGCCGGAACCATCCGGTCGATGGGCGTCGTTGTCGCGTTCGGCCTCGCCGGCGGGGCGCGGCTGGCGACGATCTGGCTGCTGTTTCATGCTCATCTCCTGGCTTTTACTGTGTTCGCCAAAGTTCAGCGCGGATCCTGCGCCCGGGATGGACAGGCGCCGCGCAGCGGTGCTGCACCAAACCGCAGGCGCGAGCGCAACGGCAAGGTCTCGATCATCCGTCAGGAATGAACCCTGCCACCGGCTGACGCCACTTCAGGCCGCAGACTGCGCGGCACCGAGCAGTTTCTTCTGCGCCTGCATGGCCTGCCCCATGTCCTCCAGCGCCTGTTTACCGAGCAATTTCCTCGCGGTCGGGAACAGCTCGCCCTCCTCTTCCTCGATATGGTGCTCGAGCAACTCCTTCATCACCTTGACCCGCCCTGCGAACTCGACGGTGTCGGTGGCGGTACCCAGCAGGTCGGGCAGGACCAGCGAATCGACCGTGCGGTGCTCCTCCTTGGCCTCGTGGTACATCTTTGCCTCCTCTCGGCCCCCGGCCTGCTTGATGGCCGGATATAGGATGCGCTCTTCGAGCTCGGTGTGGATCTTCAGCTCCTGCTCGATACGCGCCAGCAACTCGCCACGTTTCTTCACCGCGCGCTCGGTGGTGGCCGCCAGCTCGTCGAGCAGCTTCTTCACGTTCTTGTGGTCTTGCTCCAGCAATTCGATGGCATTCATGGCAGACCTCGTCGGTTATCGAGAATGGGCATTGCCTCCGGTTGAGCCACGCCCGCCCGAGCTGTTCGACAGAGACGATGAACGGTGGCAGCACGTGCATTGCCTGCAACGAACTATGAACCTGATGCGCCTGCCGACGCTCTGAGCTGTTAACACCCAGGCCAAGGTGAGCCATGGAGCTGATCGTCGCGCGCCCCGAAGGGCTGTACTGCCCACCCGGTGATTTCTACATCGACCCCTGGCGGCCGGTCGATCGGGCAGTGATCACCCACGCTCACGGTGACCATGCCCGGCGCGGCAATCGCCACTACCTCGCCGCGGCGCCCGGCGCCGGGATACTGCGCGCCCGCCTGGGCGAGGACATCGACCTGCAGACCCTGCCCTACGGCACGCCGCTTGCGCACCACGGCGTGACCCTGAGCTTTCACCCAGCCGGCCACGTGCTCGGCTCGGCCCAGGTGCGCCTGGCATACCGCGGCGAGGTGTGGGTCGCCTCTGGCGACTACAAGGTCGAGCCGGACGGCACCTGCGAAGCCTTCGAACCGGTGCGCTGCCACACCTTCATCAGCGAATCGACCTTCGGCCTGCCGATCTACCGTTGGCAGGCCCAGGCCTGCATCTTCGCCGACATCGACGCCTGGTGGCGCGCCAATGCCGCCGCCGGGCGTCCAAGCGTGCTGTTCGCCTACGCCTTCGGCAAGGCCCAGCGGATTCTCCACGGCATCGATGCCAGTATTGGCCCGGTGCTGGTGCACGGCGCGGTGGAGCCGCTGAACCAGGTCTATCGCGCCGCCGGTGTGCGCCTGCCCGAAACCCTGCCCGCCACGGCGACCGCCAAGGGCGATCCCTTGCTGCAGCGGGCGCTGGTCCTCGCCCCACCCTCGGCGGGCGGCAGTACCTGGATGCGCCGTTTCGGCGACTACAGCGACGCCTTCGCCAGCGGCTGGATGCTGCTGCGCGGGGCGCGGCGCCGGCGCGGCGTCGACCGCGGCTTCGTGCTCTCCGACCACGCCGACTGGCCTGGCCTGCTCTGGGCCATCGAGCAGAGCGGCGCCGAACGGGTGATGGTGACCCACGGCCAGGTCAACGTGCTGGTTCGCTACCTGACCGAGCGCGGCCTGGATGCCCGAGCCTTCCAGACCGAGTACGGCGAGGAAGACGACAGCCTGGAGCCGACCAACTGATGAGAGCCTTCGCCGAACTCTACGCCCGGCTCGATGCCACCACCTCGAGCAATGCCAAGCTCGCCGCGCTGCAGGACTACCTGGCCACCGCGCCACCTGCCGATGCCGCCTGGGCGGTGTACTTTCTCGCTGGCGGGCGCCCCCGCCAGGTGGTGCCGACCCGTGTGCTGCGCGACCTGGCGATCCGCCTGTGCGGCCTGCCCGAGTGGTTGTTCGAGGAGAGCTACCAGGCCGTCGGCGACTTCGCCGAAACCCTTTCGCTGTTGCTGCCAGAGTCCACCCAGGTCGCGGATGAAAGTTTGCAGTGGTGGCTGGAGCAACTGCTGCCGCTGCGCGGCCTGCCCCCCGAGGAACTCGCGCCGCGCTTGCAGGCGCTGTGGACGCGGCTCGACCGGCAAAGCCTGATGGTCAGCCTCAAGCTGCTCACCGGTGGTTTTCGCGTCGGTGTCTCGAAACTGCTGGTGACCCGCGCCCTAGCCGCGCTGGCCGGGGTCGACGCCAAGCGTGTCGCGCAGCGCATGGTCGGCTACACCGACCTTGCGCACCAGCCGACGCCCCAGCGCTACCTGGCGTTGGTCGCCCAGGAGTCGGCCGAGGAACATGCCCAGCGCGGCGGTCAGCCCTACCCGTTCTTCCTCGCCCACCCGCTGCAGGAGCCGCTCGAGCGTTTCGACGCGGTGCTCGGCCCGCCCCAGCAGTGGCTGGTGGAATGGAAGTGGGACGGCATCCGCGCCCAACTGGTGAAACGCGATGGGCGTGCCTGGCTGTGGTCGCGGGGCGAGGATCTGATCACCGAGCGTTTTCCCGAGATTGCGCAACTCGCCGCCGCTCTGCCCGACGGCACCGTGCTCGATGGCGAGCTGGTGATCTGGAAAGCACCTGCCGACAAGGGCGACTCCCCGTTCGGCGTCCAGCCGTTCGCCCTGCTGCAGCAACGCATCGGGCGCAAGACCTTGGGCAAGAAGCTGCTGGACGAGTTGCCGGCGGCGCTGCTGGCCTACGACCTGCTGGAATGGAAAGGCGAAGACTGGCGCAGCTGCAGCCAGGACCAGCGTCGGGCACAGCTCGAGGCGCTGGTCGATAGCATCGGCGATGCCCGCCTGCGCCTGTCGCCGCGCGTGACCGGCGACGACTGGCAGGCGCTCGCCCGCCAGCGCGAGGCCTCGCGCCAGCTGGGTGTCGAGGGCATGATGCTCAAGCGCCGTGACTCGCTGTACGGCGTGGGCCGTACCCGTGACCTGGGCCTGTGGTGGAAATGGAAGATCGACCCGTTCAGCATCGATGCGGTGCTGATCTATGCCCAGCGCGGCCATGGCCGGCGTGCCAGCCTGTACAGCGATTACACCTTCGCGGTATGGGACGACAGTGCCCCGGGCGAGCGGGTGCTGGTGCCCTTCGCCAAGGCCTACTCCGGTCTCACCGACGAAGAGATGCGCAAGGTCGACGCCATCGTGCGCAGGACCACGGTGGACAAGTTCGGCCCGGTACGCAGCGTCACCCCGACCCTGGTGTTCGAACTGGGTTTCGAAGGCATCGCCCTGTCCAAGCGCCACAAGAGCGGCATCGCGGTGCGTTTCCCACGCATGCTGCGCTGGCGCACCGACAAGACCATCGAGCAGGCCGACACGCTGGCCACCTTGCAGGGGCTGCTGTGATGGTCAAGCGCCGCCAGCCCTCCAGCCGCTGGTTCGCCGAGCGCGGCTGGAAGCCGTTCAGCTTCCAGAAGGCCGTCTGGCAAGCCGTGGCCGACGGCGAATCGGGGCTGCTGCACGCCGCCACCGGCGCCGGCAAGACCTATGCGGTGTGGTTCGCCGCGCTGGATCGTTTCGCCGGGCAGTGTGCCTCCCAGCCCATGCCCGCACGTCGCGGTAAGCCCGCCATGGCGCCGCTGACCCTGTTATGGATCACCCCCATGCGAGCCCTGGCTGCCGACACAGCCAGGGCGCTGCAGGCCCCCCTGGACGACCTGGGGATCGGCTGGAGCATCGGCCTGCGCACCGGCGACACCGGCAGCGCCGAACGCGCCCGCCAGGCACGGCGCCTGCCCAGCGTCCTGATCACCACACCGGAAAGCCTGACGCTGCTGCTGACCCAGGCCAATGCGCGCGAGGCGTTCGCCGGCCTGCGCATGCTGGTGGTGGATGAATGGCACGAGTTGCTCGGCAACAAACGGGGCGTGCAGTTGCAACTGGCCCTCGCCCGCCTGCGCTGCTGGCAGCCGTCGCTGCTGGTCTGGGCGCTTTCGGCCACGCTGGGCAACCTGGATCACGCGCGGCAAGTGCTGATGCCGGCGGGCCGCCTGGTGCAGGGGCACGACGCCAAGGACCTGCGTATCGACACCCTGCTGCCGCCCGCCATCGAACGCTTTCCCTGGGCCGGGCACTTGGGCCTGCGCATGCTCGGGCAGGTCGTCGAGCAATTGCAAGACAGCGCCACCACGCTGGTGTTCACCAACACCCGCTCGCAGGCGGAGACCTGGTACCAGGCGCTGTTGCAGGCGCGGCCCGACTGGGCTGGGCTGCTGGCACTGCACCATGGTTCGCTGTCGCGTGAGGTGCGCGACTGGGTGGAGCTGGCCTTGAAGAAAGGCCAGTTGAAGGCGGTGGTGTGCACCTCAAGCCTGGACCTTGGCGTGGACTTCCTGCCCGTGGAGCGTGTACTGCAGGTCGGCTCGGCCAAAGGAGTGGCGCGCCTGATGCAGCGCGCCGGGCGCTCCGGCCACGCCCCCGGCCGGCCCTCGCGCGCCACGCTGGTGCCGACCCACAGCCTGGAACTGCTGGAGGCGGCAGCCGCACGCAGGGCGGTGGCCCAGGGCAAGGTCGAGGCGCGCCAGGCCCCCGAGCGGCCACTGGATGTGCTGGTCCAGCACTTGGTGAGCATGGCCCTCGGCGATGGCTTTGAGGCCCAGGACATGCTCGTCGAAGTGCGCAGCGCCTGGTCGTACCGCGACCTGAGCGACACGCAATGGGCATGGGCCCTGGCGTTCATCCGCCACGGCGGTCTCTCGCTCACGGCCTACCCCGATTTCCGCCGCGCCGAGCCGGACGCCGAAGGCCGCTGGCGGGTGCCCGACGCACGCCTGGCACGGCGTCACCGCATGAGCATCGGCACCCTGGTCAGCGATGCCAGCCTGACCGTGAAGTTCTGGGCGCGCGGTGGCAGCGGATCGCTGGGCAGCGTCGAGGAAGGCTTCATCGCCCGCCTGCGCCCAGGCGACCATTTCCTGTTCGCCGGCCGCACCCTGGAGCTGGTAGAGGTGCGCGAAATGACTGTCTACGTGCGCCGCGCCAGCGACCGCAAGGCCGCCATCCCGCGCTGGAACGGCGGGCGCATGCCGCTCTCGGGCGAACTGGCCGAGGCGATGCTGGCCGAACTGGACGCGGCGGACCAGGGTGTCTTCCAAGGCCCGGAAATGCGCCTGCTGCGCCCGTTGCTGGAGGTGCAGAAAGCCTGGTCGGCGCTACCCGGCAAAAACGTCCTGCTGGCCGAGACCCTGCAGTCCCGCGAAGGCTGGCACCTGTTTCTCTACCCCTTCGCCGGACGCTCGGTGCACCTGGGCCTGGCCAGCCTGCTGGCTTGGCGCCTGGCCCGGGATACACCGCTGAGTTTTTCCATCGCGGTCAACGACTACGGCCTGGAGCTGCTGTGCGCCAGCGCCATCGACTATGCTGGCGCCCTGACCCCGGCGCTGTTCGACAGCCAAGACTTGCTACCCGAGGTGCTTGCCAGCCTCAATGCCGGTGAGCTGGCGCGCCGGCGCTTTCGCGAGATCGCCCGGATCGCCGGACTGGTGTTCACCGGTTACCCCGGTGCGCCGAAGAGCACGCGCCAGTTGCAGGCTTCCAGCGGGCTGTACTTCGATGTGTTCAGGCAGCACGACCCGGACAACCTGCTGCTGACCCAGGCCCGCCAGGAGGTGCTGAGCCAGGAACTGGATGTGCAACGCCTGCGCCAGACCCTGCAGCGCTTGCAGCCTCTGCCGCTGCAACTGCGAAGCATCAGGTGCGCCACACCGTTCGCCTTTCCGCTGATGGTCGAGCGCTTTCGCGAGAGCCTCAGCTCGGAAAAACTCGCCGACCGGATCCGGCGCATGGTCAGCGACCTGGAGCAGGCCGCAGGTGCCGGGGCACAGGAGCCTGCGGCGTTGACCACGCTGATGGTCGAGGCTGACACGCGTGAACCTGGCCGCGCGCACAAGGCCAGGCGCAGCAAGGACGGCCGGCCACGCCCGGCCAGGCAGCGGTCCTGAGGCCATGGCCAGCACCCTTCCTTCGCACATCAGCGTAAAGGTGGCCGGCACCGAACTCTGCCTGCTGGCGGAAAAAGCCCTGTGGTGGCCAGAGCGGCGGACCCTGCTGATCGCCGACCTTCACCTGGGCAAGGCCGCCGGCTACCGGGCACTGGGCCAGCCAGTGCCCAGTGGCACCACCGCCTGCAACCTGCAACGCCTGGATGCCCTGCTGCAGCGCTTTGCCTGCCAGCACCTGGTATTTCTCGGCGACTTCCTGCACAGCGCCAAAGGCAGGACCCCGCGAACCCTGGCAGCGCTTGCCGAGTGGCGCGCCCGCCATGCGGCGCTGCCCATCACCCTGGTGCGTGGCAACCATGACCGACAGGCCGGTGATCCGCCGGCCGGGCTGGGCATCGAGGTGGTGGCCGAGCCGCTGCCGCTCGGCCCGTTCGCCCTGCACCACGAGCCCTGCGCGCACCCGCAGCGGCATGTACTGGCGGGCCATGTGCATCCGGCGTACCGCCTGCGCGGCCGTGGCCGCCAACAGGTGCGCCTGCCCTGTTTCCTGGTCGGCGAGCACCTGACCTTGTTGCCGTCGTTCGGCAGCTTCACCGGCGCGATGACGCTGCAGCCGGGAACGGGTCAGCGGGTCTATGTCATCGGTGATGGAGGGATCTGGGAAGTGCCCGGACAATTGAAGTGACACCAACAATTAACCGCGTGAAAATTTAAATATATTTACACATTTGATACAGCTGCTTACATCTGCTCATAGCCCATTAAAATTGTTTCACCAAAAACCTGCATAACTGCGCCAACAGTTAATTGAAATAACCATCGGCCCGCCAGACAATGTCTCGCCGCCCTGCTCTTCGCCGCTATCTGCCTGCGCGGTGCAAGGCCATGATTCCCATACGACGCGCTTTCCGACGTGATATCGGATCGCGCCATGTTTATCAAAAAACCAATAGCTCCGGACTTGAATTAGTCGCGCGAGCAAACTTTTCACGCAACTTTCACACCCATTCCAAAGAATGAAAAGTGGCAAATTACTTGCCGAGGAAACCTATGAACACCCCCGCCATTCATACGCCCACCCTCCCGTGTCCAGCCCAGGAGCGTATTCTGCTGACCGGTGCCACAGGTTTTCTCGGTGGCGCCGTCGCCGCCCAGATGATCGCCGAAGGGCATGCCGAGGCCCTGTGCTTCCTCGTTCGCGCCGATAACCCGGCGCAGGGCCTGCAACGCCTGCGCGACAACCTGCGCCAGCACGGTGTCGACGACAGCCAGGGCCAGGCCCTGAGCGAAGCGCAGATCCTCTGCGGCGACTTCCTCGACACCACTTGGCTGGCTCGCGAGACGCCGCGTCTGATGCAGCTCGACCGAGTGATCAATTGCGCCGCCGTGGCCTCGTTCTCGAAGAACCCCAATATCTGGCCGGTAAACGTCGAGGGCACCTACGCCTTTGCCCAGGTGCTGAGCCGCTCCAGCCGTCTCAAGCGTTTCCTCCACGTCGGCACCGCCATGTGCTGCGGCCCGCAGCGCGAGTCACCGATCAGCGAATCGTGGGAGTTCCCCGAGGCCGCGCAGCAACTGGTGGACTACACCGCCTCGAAGGCGGAGATCGAACGGCGCATGCGTGAAGAGCTGCCCAGCCTGCCGCTGGTGGTGGCGCGGCCATCCATCGTGGTCGGCCACCGCAGCCTCGGCTGCCAGGCCTCGGGCAGCATCTTCTGGGTGTTCCGCATGGGCTTCGCCCTGGAAAGCTTCACCTGCGGTCTGGAGGAGCAGATCGACGTGATCCCGGTGGACTACTGCGCCGAGGCGCTGATCGGCCTGGCGCTCAAGCCACGCCTGAGCCATGACCTCTACCATATCTCCGCCGGCCATCATTCAGCCTGCACCTTCGCCGAGATCGACCAGGCCTTCGCCTTGGCCAATGGCGCGGAGCCGGTGGGCGAGCGCTATCGCAAGGTCGAGGCGGACGACCTCAAATCGCTCGCCAGCCATTTCGAAACCCGCATCGGCCCGGCCAACCCACGGCTGGTGCTGCGTGCACTGCGCCTGTACAGCGGCTTCGCCGACCTCAACTACCTGTTCGACAACAGTCGGCTGCTGGAAGAAGGCATTGCCATGCCGCCACGCTTCACCGACTACCTGGACGTCTGTGTCAGGTCGTCCAGCGGTGTGAGCATCGCCACGCAGATGCAGTGGGATTTCAAGTAACAAGCGTCACAGGGGCTGCTACGCAGCCTATCGCCGGCAAGCCGGCTCTCACAGGGACCGCGCAATTAGTAAGGCCTGCGCTGAATCTGTGGGAGCCGGCTTGCCGGCGATGGGCCGCAAAGCGGCCCCTATCGCTAAACTGACTGGCGTTAGCCACAGAGGTTGATTTACTTAACATATTCATGAGGCGCATGATCACCACTTCTCCCGTGGAGGTCATGCTGCCGCCGTATGCCTACGGTGTTGGACGCGATGGACAACGTGGCAGCCTGAAGCAAAACCCTGGCAGTCCCAGGCAAGACACCTACCTGTCGTTAGGTGCTCAATACCTGTAACCGCCAGCGCTTGTGCAAGCCGTGCTGTCCAACAATTCCAACTGTCCAGGCTGCGCCATGATCAATATCGAAACGCCGACGTACTACACCGCCACCAAGAAGTACAACCTCAGCTTCCCCACCCTGGAAAGCGACATCGAAGCCGATGTCGTGGTGATCGGCGGCGGCTTCTCGGGCATCAACACCGCCCTGGAACTGGCCGAGCAAGGCATCACCAATGTCGTCGTGCTCGAGGCCCGCTACCTGGGCTTCGGCGGCACCGGGCGCAACGGCGGGCAGATCATGGCCGGCATCGGCCACGACCTGGAGAAGATCAAGAGCAGCGTGGGCGACAAAGGCCTGCGCGAGATCTTCGAGATCAGCGAGCTGGGCGCCGGCATCATCAAGGCGCGCATCGCCCGCTACCAGATCGACGCCGACTTCTGCCACGGCTACGGCTACATGGGCTTCAACGCCCGCCAGGAAAAGACCCTGCGCGCCTGGGAGAAGGACTTCAAGGCCATCAACGGCAAGGACGAGATCCGCTTCCTCGGTGGCTCGGAGGTCAGGCAGATCATCGGCTCCGACGCCTACAGCAGCGCCCTGCTGCACATGGGCGGCGGCCACGTGCACTCACTAAACCTGCTGCTTGGCGAGGCCCAGGCCCTGGTCGGCCATGGTGCGCGGATCTTCGAGCACAGCCCGGCCCTGGAAGTGCACTACGGCGAGCGCATCACCGTGCGCACCGGGCGCGGCTCGGTCAAGGCCAGCAAGCTGCTGTGGGCCTGCGACAGCTTCCTCAACAAGCTCGAACCCGAACTGCATGCGCGCACCGTCAACACCTATGCCTTCCAGTTGATGACCGAGCCACTATCGGACGAGCTCATCCAGCGCATCAGCCCGATCCGCGGCGCCTACAGCGATATCCGCCCGGTGATCGACTACTACCGCGTCACCCGCGAGAACCGCCTGCTGTTCGGTGCCGCCACGCCGTTCGTGGAGCATATTCCCAAGGACCTCAAGGCCTGGAACCGCAACCTGATGCTGAAGATCTTCCCCTACCTCAAGGACGTGCGCATCGACCTGGCCTGGGGCGGGCCGATGGCCACCAGCGCCAACCTGTTCCCGCAGATCGGCACCCTGAGCAACCGCCCCAACGCCTTCTACGTGCAGGGCTACTCGGGCTTCGGCGTCACCCCCAGCCACATCATCTGCAAGATCCTCGCCGAAGGCATGAGCGAAGGCTCGGCCCGCTACGACCTGATCAGTTCGGTCAAGCACGCGCGCATCCTCGGCAAGGACCATATCCGCCCACTGCTGCTGACCGCCGGCAAGACCGTGCATCAGCTGTCGGGCTTCTTCAACGGCCGCCGTTGATTCCTTTTGAACAAGACCAGGAGAACCACCATGACCCTCACCGCCGTCCGCCAGGGTGTGCAGCTGTCCGAACTCGACGCCTGGGGCACCGTTGCCGACCTTGGCTCGACCATCCTCGAAGGCGAGGTCAAGTGCTACGGCAAGATGACCCACGGCGCCCCGACCGACCCGGTCAGCAGCGCCTACTTCGGCACCACCCAGGGCAAGTTCCGCATGGTCTATCCGTTCAGCGAGCAGGCGGTGATCGTGACCGGCGAGATCCAGCTGACCGATGAATCCACCGGGCAGGTGACACGCTACAAAGCGGGTGATGCGTGGTTCGTGACCAAGGGCACACCGGTGCTGTGGGAAGTGTTGAGCGAGACATTTGTGAAGCATTACCTTGCCCTAGCGTGATAAATCCTTGGGGCCGCTTTGCGGCCCTTTCCACGCGGTTTGTCGCAAGGACAAGCCGGCGATGCTTTAGCGCCCCGCCATCAACGCCATCGCTCGGAAATCCTTCGGCGACTGCTCGAACTGCTTCTTGAATGCCCGGCTGAAATGCGCCGAATCGGTGAACCCCCACTTGTAGGCGATCGAGGTGATCGACTCGCGCTTGAGGAACGGGTTGGACAGATCATCGGCGCTGCGCTTGAGCCGCGAGCGCTGGATGTAACGGCACACGCTGTCACCCTCCTCCTCGAACAACCGGTATAGATGGCGCACCGAAATGCTCAGGCGCTCGGCCAGGTTTGCCGGGGTCAACCCGGGCTGGCTCAGCGACTCGTCGATGACCTTCTGCACATAGCCCCGCAGGCTGACGCCGCCGAGCCCGGCCACCGAGCCGGGGTTGTCATCACCGCGCTCGAAGCCCGGCTCCAGCAGAGCGATGAACGCCGCCTGCAGCGCCTCACCCTGGGTTGCCCCGGCCTCGTCGCCTTCACGGCACAGCTGGTCCATCAGCAGGTGCAGCATGCGCCCGCAGGCGTTGGTCGAGGAGATCTTGCCGAAGGTCGCGCCCTGCTTCGCAAGATGCTTGCGCACCTGCTCGCGGGACAGTGACAGCGAAACATGCTCGATCAGGCCGAACGGAGTGATCTCGCACGGGCCCACCGAATCCATCAACAGCAGCTCGCCTGGCGAAAGCTGGATACTCGCGCCGCCCTGGGTGATTTGCGAATAGCCCATGCGCTGGCTGACCAGAAAGCAATGCTGGTCGTCGTCGCGGTCGGGGTTGTCGCCCAGGCGGCGGATATTGCCGGCATTGGTGCGCAGATTGGCCAGGGCCAGGCCGGCGCGGTTGTAGGTCGATATCTCACCAATAAACAGCGAGCGGTTGAAGGCAAGTTCGGTCTGGAACTGGCCGCAGACTTTCTGCATGGCCGTCGTCCAGCGCTCCAGGCCGTCCTGGGGCGGGCTTGCGCTGTGAACTGAAGCGGGCTGGGGCATGGGCATGGCGACCTCCACAGCAACGGTTGTTGTTATGGGGCAATTGTTAACATGTTATCAATGAACGTACAACTGTCATCTCTTGTAGGAGCGGCTTCAGTCGCGATGCAGGTGTCGCGGTGCCTGGCACCCGCTTTGCGGGTGATCGCGGCTAAAGCCGCTCCTACAGGATTCAGAGGTCGCGCAGGGCGTACGCCAACCCGTCGAACGCCAGCCAGAGATAGTGGCGCTGTTCGGTTGTGAGGGGGATATAGCGACGCAAGGCGGGCATCCGGTTGACCACTTCGCTAGCGCCCATGTGCTCCAGGGTCACCTGCCACTGACCGTTACTGCAGTCGATGGCCAGGCGCTTGAAGTCCAAGGGCATCAGGGCGGCCTGCACTGCTGCCAGACGCGCCTTGAGCGCTTCGAACAATAGCCGGTCACCGCTGCGCAGGCGGCAGCCCAGCCCGCTGCGCCGCAGCATGCCGGTGTGGTGCAGTTCGGCGCGTAGCGTGCCCTGGCCACTGGCTGGCACGCGCAGGATGAACTCGCACATGACCAGGTGCATCAGCAGGTGGCTTTCGGTGCGCTCACGCACCTCGATACGCGGACCATCCTCGCGGTAGGTAAAGGATGTTGCGGATTGCAAATCCGGCATTCCGAGGTTGCGCCCCAAACGCGCCAGGGTCGCCCCAGGCCGATACCCGGCCGGAGCGCGTGGCCCGCTCAGGCGCTCAAGCCAGCTTGCCGACATGGCGCACCTGCTCGCTATGAGGCTGACCGGGCTCGGCGGCGAACTCCTTCTCCAGCACATCCTCGACCCTGGCCGGCCGGAACGGGTTGACCTTCTGCACGCACAGGGTCCAGAACAGCGCGTAGACGGCGGTGGCGCCAAGCATCACGGCGAACGGCACATAGACATCGGCCGGGTTCATGCCCGGCGGGGTGATGAACCACATGCCCAGCAGGATGCCGATGCTGGAGACGATCTGCGGCAGCGGGAACAGCGGCGAGCGATAGGCCCGCGGCAGGTCCGGGCGACGGATGCGCAGGATCACCACCGACAGGGTCACCAGCAGGTACGCGGTACTCCAGGCGCATACCGCCGCCAGCACCAGGTGCAGGATGTTGTCGGTGTTGCCGCCCAGGTACCAGGCATGCAGGCACGGGATCAGCGCCACCACCAGGATGCACAGCAGCGGGGTCTTGAAGCGCGGGTGCAGGTAGGTGAACACCTTGGGCAACGCCCCATCCACCGCCATGCCGTAGAGAATCCGCGGCACCCCGGCCATCAGCGTGTTGATGGTGGCCGCGCCGGCGAACAGGAAGCCGATGCCCAGCCACACCGGGCCGATATCGCCCATCACCTGCTCGGCGAAACGCGGGATGGCCATGGGGGTGTCCAGCAGGTGCACGCCGCTTGCCGCATCGAGCACCACGTTCTCCACCTGGCGCTTCATCGCCGCGCCGTAGATGAACATGCAACTGGCGACGCCGAACAACCCCAGCGCCATGGCCTTGGGCATCACCCAGGCCGAGCGGCGCAGCTCCGGGGCCAGGGGGGTGACGAACTCGCAACCGACGAACATGAACATGGCCATGCCCACCAACGACAGGATGGTCATCAGGTCGGTGCCGACCAGCGACACGCCGAATGGCCCTTCCAGCTCGACGGCGGGCGCGGCGATCAGGCCGAGCACGCCGAATACCATCAGCGTGGTCCACATGCCGAAGGTCAGCACCACCTCGGCGCGGCCGAAAGCGCTCACGCCAAAGGCGTTGAGCACGCCGAACACCAGCACGAAGCCCACCCCCAGCAGCCAGGAGCCGCCGGCCGACTCGGCCAGGGTATTGAGGTGCTCGAAGTTCACCAGGGCCATGACCCCGGACAGGATGGTCTCGGCGGTGCCGGCGAACACATGCACGATCAGGTACGCCGACAGGGTACCGGTGATGGCGAAAAAGCGGCCCAGGCCGCAGTTGATGTAGTCATAGACAGAGCCGGTGGTGGGCAGGATCGCCGCCGCCTCGGCGAAGGTGGTCGATTGCGCCAGCATCATCATTGCGGCGATCAGCATGGCCACGGCGAAGGCGCTGCCGCCAATACCGAAGCCCATGGTCGCGGTGAGGATCACCGGGCTGGCCATGATCAGGCCGACGGTGCTTGCCAGCGCGGTGGGGAAGCCGACGCTGCCGCGGTTCAAGTGCTCGGTGAGCTTATTATTGGATGTCATGGGTGGGCCCTGGGTGGACGAGAGAAAGATGACCGCTTACCCGGCGCGCCGCAAGTGCTGGCGTGCGCCGGGTCTTCCCCTTCACTTTGCGGCCTCCACCCAGGCAGGTCTTGCCACTGTCTGCCGCCGATCTTGATCCGTGTTGCCAGGTGCCAGGTACTACACCCCTTGCGTCGAACACCTCGACGCAGTTACCCCTGCGCGCAGCGATCCATCAGCTCATGCGGCAGGACCCTGGAATAGGCGCCTTGGTGATAGAGCAGTGGCGCCCCTCCGAGGTCATCGAAGGCCAATACCCGGCCAATGAGAATCCAGTGATCACCGCCGTCGATCTGCTGGAACTTCTCGCAGCGAAAGCGCGCCGCGCAGCCTGGCAGCAAGGGCGCGCCGCCTTCGCCGGTCTCGTGCTCGATACCGGCGAAGCGGTCTTCGCTGGGGCGGGCGAAGGTGTTGGACAGGTCGATCTGGTCGGCCGCCAGCACATTGACGGCGAAGTGCCTGGCAGCCTCGAACACCGCATGGCTGCTGGAACGCTTGTCGATGCTCCAGAGCACCAGCGGCGGTTCGAGGGATACCGAGTTGAAGCTGTTGGCGGTGACCCCGACCTTGCGCCCCGCAGGGTCGGTGGCAGTGATCACGGTAACGCCGGTGGCGAAGTTGCCCAGGGCGCGGCGGAAGGCGCGGCTATCGAAGGGAATGGACATGCAAGGCTCCATCATTGTTATTGGTCTGGCTGGGGCGCTCTCACATTGCTCCAGCCATGTTCATCGGTTGAAGCTCAGGTCATCGCCGGATCCGGCTCCAGCCCCATCAGCTCGCGCCCCAGGATCTGCGCGCAGACGTCATAGTCGGTATAGGCGTGCGCCCCGGTCATGTGCGCATCGCGGAACAGCCGCTGCAGCTCGTTGCCGTCAAACCAGGCGCCACCGCCGGCCGCCTCCATCAGCCGATCCACGGCCTGGATGCACAGCTTGACCGCATAGCCCTGGTTGGTACGCCAGTAGGCCAGCTCCGTGCGCGTCGGGTACTGGCGGCGGGCGCTGTATTCGGCGATCTGCTCCCAGCTCTTTTCCAGCAGCGCGCGCGCCGCAGCGACCTGATGGGTGGACTCGGCCAGGCGCATCAGCGCCGGAGTGGCCGCGCCGACGGCGGCGCCGGTGTAGGCGCGCACGCGGTGGCGGGTCTTGTCCTTGAACGCCTCGAGCATGCGTTCGGCGATGCCCAGGCTGACCGTGGAGAAGCCGCTGGCAAAGTACGGCCGGTACGGGTTGAAGTAGATCGCGCTGTCCGGATACAGCCCGAAGCCCGCCGAGTGGCCCTCCATCATGTCCCTGGCCTTCTGGATGCGGTGCTCGGGCACGAAGGCGCGCTCGACGATCAGCGTGCGGCTGCCACTGGCGCGCATGCCGGCGGCGAACCAGTCGTCGCGGATCTGGTAGTCGCTGCGCGGCAGCACGGCGAAGCAGTAGTCCTGGCCGCCTTCGGGGTTGGTCCGGCGAAAGCCCATGATCGCCCACTCGGCATGATCGCAGCCGCTGCTCCAGCCCATCTCGCCACTGAACAGCACGCCGCCCTCGACCTCTTCGGTACGCCCGAACGGGGCGATGCTGCTACTGGCGGTGGCGTCCGGATCGTGGCCCCAGATCTCGTCCTGCAGGCGTGCCGGGAACATCGCCAACTGGTGGCTGTGGGTGCACAGCAGGCTCATCGCCCAGGCAGTGCTGGCACAGGCGCCGGCCAGCGCGGCGATGCATTCGGCGAACTGCGGCAGGCTGATCTCCAGGCCGCCGTAATGCCTGGGCAGGAAAGCCTTGTGCAGGCCGATGGCCTTGAGCGCGGCGATGTTCTCGGCGGGCACGCTGCGCTTTTGCTCGGCCTGGTCGGCGCGGGCGGCGATGGCCGGCAACAGGGGTTTGAGGTCTTCAAGCAGGGAATTTGGCTTTTTCATGGTCTGACTCATTGTTATTGGACCCTGGCGAGCGCTGCCTGAAATGCGCGACTCGCTGATGAATGCCGGGTCAGTATGGGAGCCGTGGCCGAGGCCGAAAATGCAACTTCCGCACCTCGGATTGCACTTTTCATGGGGCTGGCAGGCTGAGTCATGGTGGCTGGCATGGGCAGACAAGAACGCCCCTTTGCCGCGCTTTAACCTGCGCAAATCGGGCCGCTGCGGCCCATCGCGGGGCAGTCCACTGCCACGAAGTCCTCGGCAACCCACCCGGAGTCCTGCCATGAGCGATATCCCCCTCCTCCCCAGCGTCAGCGCCTTCCTCGCCCGTGACCACGGCCTGTACATCCACGGCAAAACGGTCGCCAGCCAATCCAGCACCCGCATCACCGTGCACAACCCGGCCAACGGCGAAGCCATCGCCCAGGTCGCCAATGCCAACCCGGCCGATGTCGAGCACGCCGTCGCATCGTCCCGCCAGGGCTTTGCCAGCTGGTCGCGCACCCGCCCCGCCGCCCGCGCCGCGGTGCTGTTGCGCCTGGCCGACCTGCTGGAGGCCAACCGCGAGGAACTGGCCCAGCTGGAAACCCTGCAATCGGGCAAGCTGATCGGCATCGCCCGCGCCTTCGAGGTGGAGCAGGCCGCGCACTTCCTGCGCTACTACGCCGGCTGGGCCACCAAGATCACCGGCCAGACCATCACCCCGTCGCTGCCCTCCTTCGCCGGCGAGCGCTACAGCGCCTTTACCCTGCGCGAGCCGGTGGGCGTGGTGGTGGGCATCGTGCCATGGAACTTCGCCACGATGATCGCCCTGTGGAAGCTGGCCTCGGCCCTGACCACCGGCTGCAGCATCGTGCTCAAGCCCAGCGAGTTCACCCCGCTGACCCTGCTGCGCATCGCCGAACTGGCCAGCGAGGCCGGCCTGCCACCGGGCGCCCTCAACGTGCTGACCGGCGGTGGCCAGGTGGGCAAGGCGCTGGTCGAACACCCCGGCACCGACAAGGTGTCGTTCACCGGCTCCGTGCCCACCGGCATCGCCGTCGGCCAGGCGGCAATGGGCGCCAGGCTGACGCGGGCGACCCTGGAGCTGGGCGGCAAGAACGCCGTGGCGTTCCTGCCCGATGTCGACCTCGACAAGGCGCTGGACGGCATCATCGAAGCCGGTTTCCTGCACTCCGGGCAGATCTGCGCCGCCGGCGAGCGTTTCTACGTGCATCGCTCACGCCTTGACCCATTGCTCGACGCGCTGTCCCAGCGCCTGGGCCGACTGAAGATCGGCTCCCCGCTGGACGAAACCACTCAGTTCGGCCCTGTGGCCAACAAGCCGCATCAACAGAGGCTCGGCGAGCTGTTCGCCACCGCCCGTGCCGAAGGCAACCGCATCGTTCATGGCGGGCGGCTTGGCGAAGGCCCGGGCTGCTTCGTCGAGCCTACCGTGATCCTCGCCAACAGCGCGGACGATACCCTGCTCAACCAGGAAACCTTCGGCCCGGTGGCGACCTTCCTGCCCTATGACGACGAGGACGAGTTGCTGCAGCTGATCAACGCCTCGCCCTACGGCCTGAGCGCGAGCCTGTGGAGCAACGACCTGGGCAAGGCCATGCGCCTGATCCCGCAGATCCAGGCCGGCACCCTGTGGGTCAACATGCACACCCTGCTCGACCCGGCGGTGCCGTTCGGCGGCATCAAGGCTTCCGGTATCGGCCGCGAATTCGGCTCGGCCTTCATCGACGACTTCACCGAGCTGAAGTCGGTGATGATCCGCTACTGACCATGGCCGGCGCCAACCACGACCTGGGCCGCTACTGCCTGCAGGCCTTCAGTCAGCAGGTACCGGCGTCGCTGGCGGCGTTCTACCGTATCGATGCCGGGCAGCAGGCCTGCGATTTCCTGCTGCAGGACCTGCAGGCGCCAATGCACGCCCGCTACCTTGCGCACTACCGGGCGTTCGACCCGTTACAGCCCGGGCGCTGCCTGGCCATCGGCCGGCCCGTGGTGTCGTTGCGCCAGGGCCTGGCCTGCTTGCCCGAAGCACAGGGCCGGACCTACCGCCGCTTCCTTGCGCAGCACCAGGTGGTGGACGTGGTGGAGATCATCGCCCAGGCGGATGGCCGCCCCGTGGCCGGCGTCTCGCTGCTGCGCAGCCCAAGCCTGGGTGAGTTCCAGCGCGACGAGCTTGAACGCCTGCTGCCCCTGCACGGGCTGATGCAGCTAGCCGTGGCCAGCCAGCCGCTGAGCGCCGGCCACGGGCACGTCGAACTCACCCCACGCGAACGGCAGATCGCCGAACTGCTGCGCTTGGGCACCAGCAACAAACTGCTTGCGCGCGCCCTGGGCGTCGGCCTGCCGACGGTGAAAACCCACCTGATCAACCTGTTCCGCAAGGTCGGCGTGCGCAACCGCACCGAGTTGGTGGCGGCCCTCTACCTGTGACTCAACCTTCCGGTTGATACCCCCGTGCGAAACGGCGCGGCACGCTGTCGGCATCCCAACACAGGAGTCAACAGCATGCCGAACCAAGCCGACTGGATCACCGTGGGCGCCCTTGCCGAAGGCTTCGCACCTGAGGCCTTCATCCTGCCGCAACTGGCCGATCTGTCCGGGCGCTCGCTCACCCTGCACTTCGCCAATGGCTGGATCATCGAGCACCGCTTCGATAGCGAGCGCCTGCACTGGCACGCGGCGGACGGCCACAGCAGCGGCAGCGCCGACTACCGAGCCACTTCGGTGCGCCCCGGTATCTACCTGGTCGACTTCATCAAGCACGAGGCCGGCCAGGCCTGGTCGGTGTCACTGGTGCTCGACACCTTGGCGCAGGCCTTCACCGCCGTGCTCGGCCGCCTGCCCGACCAGGCCCGCACCCAGCGCGGCCTGTACGCCCTGGCCCTGGCTGGCGAAGCACTGACCGGCGTCGAAGCCAGCTTCCTGCACGGCAGCCTCGACCGCCCCTGGCAGGCTGGCGCCTGCCCCCACGCGCCGACCACCGAACTGGTGGGCCTGCGCAACCACTACCGCTACAGCCCCACCGAGGAATACGAGCACGTCTACCTGAATGCCGACTACTACAGCTGGCAATGCCTGAAGGGTGTCGAGCAAGGCCTGTGCGACACCGACCGGGCGTACTACTACAAGATCGCCGAGCAGCTGTACCTGTTCGTCTGGTGCGAGAAGATCGTGCCCACCCTGGGCCTGGTAATGATCGACCTGGCGCGGCACCGCAGCGACGGCAAGATCTTCGGCTACCAGGGCGGCGGCTTCGATGCGCTGGCCAACTTCCCGGTGTCATCCCATTGCCGGGTGCTCAACCGCACGGAGCATGCGCAGTGAACCGCAGCGTGCTGGTCACCGGGGCCGGCAGCGGCATCGGTGAAGCCTGTGTTTTGCGCCTGGCCCGCCAGGGCTGGCAGGTGGCGCTGGCGGGCCGCCGTCGTGAAGCGCTGGAGCGCGTCGCGCAGCAGTGCGATGGCCTGGTGCTGGCCGGCGATGCCGCGGACAGTGCCAACTGGGTGGGGTTCATCGAGCAGGTACGCGCGCGCTTCGGCGGCCTCGACGCGGTGATTGCCTGCGCCGGCGGCCATGGCCTGGGCGCGGTCGAGCAGACCAGCGACAGCGCCTGGCGCGAGGCTCTGCGTAGCAACCTCGACAGCGCCTTCCACACCGCCCGGGCGTGCCTGCCGTTGCTGCGCGAGCGGCGTGGCAGCCTGGTGCTGCTGGGCTCCATCGCCGCGCTGGGCGCCGGGCCCGAGGTGTGCGGCTACACCACCGCCAAGCATGCGCTGGTCGGCCTGACCCGCTCACTGGCCCGCGACTACGGACCATTCGGCGTGCGGGTCAACTGCGTCTGCCCGGGCTGGGTGCGCACGCCCATGGCGGACCAGGAGATGCAGTTACTGATGCATCACTATCAGGAAGACCTCGACGCTGCCTACCGCCGGGTCACCGCCGACGTACCGCTGCGCCGCCCGGCCAGCAGTGATGAAATAGCCGCCGTGTGCCAGTTCCTGGTCGGCACCGAGGCCAGCATCGTCACCGGCGCGGTGATCGCCGCCGACGGCGGTTCGACCGTGGTCGACCTGCCGACCCTGGCCTTCACCCACCTGGAGCCGTCGGCATGAACACGCCCTACGACTTCGAGGGGCGCACGGTGCTGGTCACCGGCGCGGCGGGCGGGATTGGCCAGGCCATCGTCGAAGGTTTCGCCCGGGGCGGTGCCCAGGTGCTGGCCGTGGATCTCGATTCGCCAGCACTTGAGCGCCTGATGGAGGCACAACGGGCCCTGGGTCACGACGTGCGCGGGGAAACGCTGGACCTAGCCGACCATGCTGCGATCGGCACCTTGCTGGCCAAGCTGGAACACCTGGATGTGCTGGTGCACAACGCCGCGTATTTCCCGCTCACCGCGTTCGCCAGGATTGACCCGGCGCTGCTGCAACGCACCCTGGCGGTGAACCTGGAGGCGTTGTTCTGGCTCACCCAGGGCGCCCTGCCACTGTTCCGCCACCAAGGAGGCGGCTGCGTGCTGGCCACCTCCTCGGTGACCGGCCCGCGGGTGGCCTATCCAGGCCTGAGCCATTACGCCGCGTCCAAGGCCGGGGTCAACGGCTTCATCCGCAACGCCGCGTTGGAACTGGCGCAATTCAATGTACGGGTCAACGGCGTGGAACCGGGGATGGTGCGCACCCCGGCCATGGACAACCTCGGCGATACCAAGTTAAACGCGCGGATCGCCGCCGGCGTGCCCTTGGGACGACTGGGGGAACCCGCCGATATCGCTGCCGCGATGCTGTTCCTGGCCTCCGACGCCGCCCGCTACATCACCGGCCAGACCCTTGTGGTCGACGGCGGCGCCACCCTGCCGGAGACCGCCGCACGCCTGTGATGGCGGCGACATGCAAGGGCGCTGGCAGCCACGGGCAAGACCACTGCCAGCGTTCCACGCGCTAATAGCCCGTCGCCTTTCGACACTGCCTCCACAACAACGCGGCACTCAAGACCGCACACAAAAAACGAGGATCGATCCATGCGTCTCACTCCACGTCACACCGCAATGGTCACGGCACTGACCCTGCTGGTCCATGGCCAGGCCAGCCCGGCCTACGAGCTGTACGCCGACGACGACAGCCACCTGAACGCCGATCTGCTCGCGGTCTGGGGCATGTTCAACAGCCGCCACAACTACGACGGCACCCCGGGCGGCTCGACCTGGCGCGAAGGTTTCATCAAGTACGGCCTCAGCGGCGACCAGGGCCTGGCCGGCAACGGCAGCCTGTATGGCGCCCTCAACTGGGTCAGCTCAGGCGCCTGGGGCGACGGCGACGCCGGCGGCAACCAGGACGGCTCCGAACGCACCACCAAGATCGAGGACGCCTACCTGGGCTGGCGCTCGGGCGACCTGTTCCCCTTGCTGGGCAAGGATGGCGTGGACCTGTCCGGCGGCCGCCAGGTGATCCGCCTGGGCAGCGGCTTCCTGATCAACGACGACGGCCCCAACCTGGGCAAGGGCCCGGCCGACGGCCAGCTCAACCGTGGTGGCGGCTTCTATCTGGGCGCGCGCCACGCCTTCGACCGTACCGCGGTGCTGCGCCTGGGCGGCCAGGAGGGGCTGCATGGCAGTGTGCTGTGGCTCAAGTCCGACAACCGCGCCCAGGCCGAAACCGAGCTGGCGGCCGGCACCCTGGACTACACCCATGACCTGGGCACCCTGGGCCTGACCTACATCCACGGCATCGACGTGACCGACCAGTGGGCCAGCGAGTTCCAGAAGGCCCGCGAAGGCATGGATGTCTACAGCCTGCGCGGCGAAGGCGGCGCGGGCCTGGCAAACACCCGGTTGGCCTTTGAGTATGCCTGGCAGGACAAGCGCGGCGGGCATGAGACGGCCTGGTACGCCGAAGCGGCCTACACCTTCGCCAACACCCCCTGGACGCCGCAGCTGACCTACCGCTACACCCGCTACTCCGCAGGCTGGGACCTGCTGTTCACGGGGCTTTCCAGCGGCTACGGCACCTGGATCCAGGGCGAGGTCGCCGGCAACTACGCCGGGCCGTTCAACACCAACAGCGGCATCCACCATGTCGGCCTGAAGGCCACGCCACGGGACAATCTGACCCTCGGCGCGCTGTTCTTCGACTTCGACACGGTGCGTAGCCGCGACACCTTGGACCTCGATGCGCAGGAGCTGGACCTGTATGTGGAATGGGCGGTCAACGAGCACCTGATCGTCACCCCGCTGTTGGGGCTGTTCAAGCCGCGCAAGGATGAAAGCAATGGTGGCAACCAGGTGGGTAGCGGGACCAACGTTTATAGCCAACTGACGGTGGCGGTGCCGTTCTGAGTCATCGCGGGGCAAGCCCACGCCGATGCGCATCAGGCCCGAGGCATGGGAGCGGGCTTGCCCCGCGATGAGGACCTGTCAGCCCAGCAACAGGCTCAGGTCGGCGCCCTGCTCACCCAGCGGCGGGCACCAGTAATAGCCGCCGCTCAACGGCCGGCTGAAGCGGTACAGGCCATCGACCACGCCATCTTCCAGCCCGCTCATGCGCCGCAGCTGCACCTCGAAGGCGTCCAGCGAGAAGCCCAGGGCGACGAACGCCAGGCCCGCGCCGCGTTCATCGGTCCAGGCCACCGAGCGCCGCACCACGAACGCCTCGGGGGCGAAGCTCTCCTGGGCGGTGCGCTTGACGTGAGCGGATTCGGGGGCGTCGTCGAGTTCTTCGTTGTCGCTCAGGCGGCGACCGATGATGTTGTCCTGCTCGGCCTGGGGCAGCGACTTGAAGTAGCCAAGGTCGTGCTTCCACAGCTGGAAGGCGGCAAAGCTCGAGCCCGACAGGCCTGGGATGTCGCCCGGCACGATGGCGGCAGCGACGGCGTCTGCGTCCACCGGGTTCTCGGTGCCGTCCTCGTAGCCGGTCAGGTCATGGCCGCCGCGGTGCAGGAAACCCTCGACGCTGTCGACCAGGCGCAGGGCCGGCGCCATTACCTGCTGCAAGGCCTGGGCGCGCAGGAACAGCTCGCCGCGCTCGGCACCGCGCAGCCACAGCCACAGGGCGTGCTGGGTCGCCGGATTCTCCACCACCGCGTCCAGTTGCGGGAAACTGCGCAGGCCCGGCACCTCGCGGCCCAGGGCCTTGGCCAGTGGCGCGCCGACGGCCAGGATCAGGCTGTGGCCATCGACCTGCGGCAACAGCTGATCCAGTACCGCGGGCAGTGCTTCCAGGGAATCGAGGGCAAAGAACAGGTGACGGGCGTGGGCCGGCACCGGGGTGGCAAGCAGACCTTGCTGGAACGGCATGACGGGCTAATCCTCGGCAAAAGCGCGAATGCTACTGCCACAGGCCCGGCATCGCAACGCGACATGGCGTCACCAGGCCAGTAACAAACGGTTACCAAGATCGTGCAGACACGATTAGCTATCATTGCGCCCCCACCTACACTCCTCGGGATCCTTCGCCCGAGAGACCGCCCATGACCGCCTCCCCCTTGCTCACCGCCCTGCTGCCGCTGGCCCTCGGCATCATCATGCTCGGCCTGGGCCTGTCGCTGACCCTCGCCGACTTCGCCCGGGTGGTGAAGTACCCCAAGCCGGTGGTGATCGGCCTGACCTGCCAGATCCTGCTGCTGCCGCTGGTGTGCTTTCTGATCGCCAACGGCTTTGGCCTCGAGTCGGCGCTGGCGGTGGGCCTGATGCTGCTGGCCGCCTCGCCCGGCGGCACCACGGCCAACCTGTTCAGCCACCTGGCCCACGGCGACGTGGCGCTGAACATCACCCTCACCGCGGTCAACTCGCTGATCGCCATCCTCACCATGCCGCTGCTGGTGAACCTGTCGCTGATGTGGTTCATGGCATCGGACCAGGCCATCCCCCTGCAATTCGCCAAGGTCATGCAGGTGTTCGCCATCGTCCTGCTGCCGGTGGCGCTGGGCATGCTGATCCGTCACTGGGCGCCGCGTTTCGCCGCACGCATGCAGAAGCCGATGAAGATCGTCGCGGCGCTGTTCCTGGCCTTCACCATCGTCCTCGCCCTGGCCAAGGACTGGCAGACCGTGGTCGAGTACGCGCCGATCGTCGGTTGCGCCGCGTTGCTGTTCAACCTGCTCAGCCTTGGCGTGGGCTACTGGGTGCCACGCCTGTTGAACATTCCGAAACGCCAGGCGATCGCCATCGGCATGGAGATCGGCATCCACAACGGCACCCTGGCCATCGCGCTGGCCCTGAGCCCGTCGCTGCTGAACAACGCGACCATGGCGGTGCCGGCGGCGATCTACAGCCTGATCATGTTCTTCACCGCGGCAGGTTTCGGCTGGTGGGTCAGTCGCGGACAAGCACTGGAGAACGTGGCAGAGCAGCCATCGTGAGATAGTCGAATCCCAGGGACATGGTCAGAGCCTCGATCGTTATTGTTCAAGCCGGGTCAGGTTATGTCCCTGGGTGGAGGTATCCGAATCCTGCAGAGTGCTATCCGTTTTACGCAGGCAGGTTCAATCAGCCTCTCTCACTTGTTGTCCAAGCCCTGCGATCGAGATCAGCGCAGTCCTTGTTGAGGCGTGTGGGTGAACCGCCACAGGCGCCTCCCGCACTTGATCTGGAGGGCCTTCGGACATCGGGGCTCGCCGCTCAAACTCGCTCTCGGGGGGAGCAGAAGGTACGTGCTCCGATTCCTGTGAAGCGCTCGAACCACGCCTGACAAATTCAGCTACCGGCGGCGCGCTGGGTGTGTAGTCGGGTGCAATTAATGTTTGCGAGCCGCGCCAACTTGAATCATCCATGACAGGAGCGCTAGGTATCGCAAGTACCCCGGCAGAGAATGCGGGCCGTCGCTCGCCCTCCTCCAACAGGCGTCGAAAGCCTGAAAGGGTCGGTTTGCCATTGTCTGCTTTCTGTCTGAACAGTTTGTTAACCGCTGACTTGGTGCGCCCCACATGTCCGGATGGGTCTGAGCGATTAACTGGGTCGCCAGCGCAGTATGTGTAAGCGTTCAATCCACCGGGACCAAATGGGCAGTAGCTGTCCGGCGAGTTGAAACGCATGAGCACCGGATGGTATCCCCGGTAGCCTTTTCCCAGCAGATAGTAACCAAGAGCCAATTCAAGGCATTGGCCGTTGAACCTCAAGTAAGGTGCGCGAATCAAAGATGCGGCATCCAGGCCGTAGACGCTATATGCCAGGCCCACATCGCCTGAGTTGGTGTGGGCGTAGGTGACAGTACCGCTGTAGTCCACCTGTAATAAACAAGTTTCTGCCATCATTGGTCCTCTCCCTGTCTCCGGAAAGGATGACCGGCCTGCAAGAAGGACGAAACTGGTAAAAATAACAGGCCAATCCCATCAATGAACGTCCCCAGCCAAGCGTGCTAGGAGCTCTCCCTGACCATCAGCTCGAAGCCCAGGTCCTGCTGACCGGTAGCCACCCGCTTGCCATCGAGCAACGCCAGCAGAGCCTGCGCCGCGCCGCGCCCGACAGCCGCGCGCGGGGTGCGGATCGAGGTCAGGCGCGGGACCATGTGCGCCGAGGCCGGCAGGTCGTTGAAACCGACCATCGCCACCCGGCGCGGCACTTCGATGCCTTCGCGCAGGGCCTGCAGCACCGCGCCCTGGGCCAGGTCGTCGTTGCAGAAGAAGATACCGTCGACATCCGGCGCCTGGGCCAGCAGGCGGCTGAACAGCGTGCCGCCCAGGCCGATGGACGAGGGTTGCGGGTCCAGCACTTCAAGCTCGGGGGCTTGCAGACCGGCCTCGGCGAGGGCCTGACGGAAGCCTTCGGCGCGCTGCATCACCCGAGGGTCGAGCTGCGCGGCGATGAACCCCAGGCGTCGGCGGCCACGCTCGATCAGGTGCCGCGCCGCGGCGCGCCCGGCCGCGTGCTGGGAGAACCCTACCGACAAGGCATCGCCCTCGCCGCCCAGCTCCATCATGTGCACGCACGGTACTTGGCTCGCGGCCAGCATCTGCCGCGAGGCCTCGCTGCGCTCGAAGCCGGTGAGCAGCACGCCGCACGGCTGATAGGCCAGGTAGTTGCGGATCAGGTTCTCTTCCTCGGCGACATCGTAGTGATAGTTGCCAATGAGCACCTCCAGGCCACGGGGGCGCATCACCTCGTGAATGGCCTCGAGGGTGTCGATGAACAGCTGGTTGGACAACGAGGGGATCAACACCACCACCGACTGGCTGCGCGCCGACGCCAGGGCACGGGCGGCCGGGTTGGCGACATAGCCGAGGCTCGCCGCCGCAGCCATGACCTTCTGCGCAAGCTCCGGCGCGACCGTGCTGACGCCACGCAGGGCGCGGGAGGCGGTGATGGGGGAAACCCCGGAAAGCCTGGCGACTTCCGCCAGGGTGGGACGACCGGTAGTACGCGAGCCAGTACGGGACATGAGTATTGTAATTTTACTGCTTGCAGGAATGGGGAACGGTCACTAAGGTAGCGCTGTCTCTGGATGCAGGCAATGCAATCTTGGTAGCAGGCATGCGTTCAGCGTCCATACTGCCAAAGACAAGATCAATAACACCCGGGAGGGTGGCGCATGGTGTTCGGCTCGTCGCGACCGAGACAGCGCTATCTCACCCAGCAGGAGGTACAGATGAACCCTTCCCTGTCCGCGATCGTGGTCATGGGCGTGGCCGGCTGCGGTAAAAGCAGCGTCGGTGCTGCCATTGCCACCCGCAGCGGCGGCCGCCTGATCGAAGGCGATGCCTTCCACCCCGCCGCCAACATCGCCAAGATGAGCGCCGGCATTCCCCTGAACGACGACGACCGTGCCGGTTGGCTGGTGCGCCTGGGCGAGGAGCTGCAGGCCACCCTCGCCGCCGGTGAACGCCCGATCCTCACTTGCTCCGCCCTCAAGCGCCGCTATCGGGACACCCTGCGCCTGGCCGTGCCCGAGCTGTGCTTCGTGTTCCTCGAGCTGACCCCGCAGGAAGCCGAGAAACGCGTACTCGCGCGCCCCGGTCACTTCATGCCGGCCAGCCTGATCGACAGCCAGTTCGCAGCGCTCGAGCCGCCGCACGCAGAGCCCCTGACCCTGGCCCTGGACGCCACCCGCCCGCTGCCCACGCTGGCCGAGGACGTGCACCAGTGGCTAAAGCCTTGCGGTGAGCAGGCGCTGGCGCGGACTGCCTGACCCGGCGGTTTTTCCGGCTCACCAAAGACAGCGCTGTCTCCAGGCCTCTCAAGGCTGATTACCGCAAGACATGCGATACCAAAACAACAACGAAAAGACCGAGGTTCACGAACCATGTTCGGACTGGCTACCGATACCTTCCTGCTACTCGACGCGCTGGTCACCATCGTCGGGCTCATCCTGCTGATCACCCATTTCAAGGTCCACCCCTTCGTCGCCCTCACCATAGCCGCGGGCTTTCTCGGCCTGACCTCCGGCATGCCGGTGGCCAAGGTGATGAAGTCGTTCCAGGACGGCTTCGGCGGCGTGCTCGGCTTCGTCGGCATCGTCCTGGCCCTGGGCACCATGCTCGGCAAGCTGATGGCCGACTCCGGCGGCGCGGACCAGATCGCCCAGACCCTGATCCGCGCCTTCGGCAAGCAGAAGGTGCACTGGGCGATGATGTTCGCCGCCTTCCTGGTGGGCATCCCGCTGTTCTTCGAGATCGGCTTCGTGCTGCTGATCCCGCTGGTGTTCATCGTCGCCCGCCGCTCCGGCGTATCGCTGGTGAAGATCGGCATCCCGCTGCTGGCGGGCCTTTCGGTGGTGCACGGCCTGGTACCGCCGCACCCGGGCCCGCTGCTGGCGATCGGCATTTTCCACGCCGACATCGGCAAGACCATCTTCTATGGCCTGGTGGTGGCCCTGCCTACGGCGGTGATTGCCGGCCCCCTGTTCGGTAATTTCATTTCGCGCTACATCCCGGGCAACCCGTCCCAGGAGCTGATGGACCAGATCGCCCGCGAGTCGAACCAGCAGAACCTGCCCAGCTTCAGCGTGACCCTGATCACCGTGCTGCTGCCGGTGGTGCTGATGCTGCTCAAGACCTTCGCCGACGTGGTGCTGCCGGCCGAGCACATCGTGCGTCAGTGGATGGACCTGATCGGCCACCCGATCACCGCCCTGCTCGCCGCACTGCTGCTGGCCTTCTACACCTTCGGTTCGGCCCGTGGCTTCAACCGCCAGCAGATCATGAAGATGCTCGACCAGAGCCTGGCCCCCACCGCCGCCATCGTGCTGATCGTCGGCGCTGGCGGTGGCTTCAAGCAGATGCTGGTCGACACCGGCGTGGGCAACGTGATCGGGCAGATGGCGGTGCAGGCCGAGATTTCGCCGATCATGCTGGCCTGGCTGGTGGCAGCGGTGATCCGCATCGCCACCGGCTCCGCCACGGTGGCCACCATCACCGGCGCCGGCATCGTCGCCCCGGTGATCGACCTGGTGCCGGGCGTCAACCGCGAACTGCTGGTGCTGGCCACCGGCGCCGGCTCGCTGATCCTGTCCCACGTCAACGACGCCGGCTTCTGGCTGGTCAAGCAGTACTTCAACATGACCGTGGCCGAGACGTTCAAGACCTGGAGCATGATGGAAACCATCCTCTCGGTGGTCGGCATCATCTTCATCATGCTGCTGTCGATGGTGGTGTGACCGTTGGTCGCCGTGATGGCACCTTGCTGATGGGCCCATGGCCCATATGAGAACGAGGCCCTGCGCAGGCGGGGCCGACTTCTTGTCACCGCAAAGGAGCTTGCCCGCATGAACCGTTCCTTCCTGCTTGCCGCCCTGCTCGCCTCGCCCCTGGCCTTCGCCGCCGGTACCGGCTCCACCTACCCTGACGACCCGCACAACCCGGCGCCCAAGCCCGGCGTGGACAGCACCCTCAACCCGATCGAGAAGCCCATGCCACGGGATACCGACCCGCGGATCAAAGGCAATGACCCGGACAGCCCGCCAGCCGAGCAGAACGATGATCGTGATCTGCCGGGGATGGGGGACAGCGGCTCGGAGGGGATGGGGCGTGATGGCGGAGGGTCGGGCAACGGCGGCAAGCCCTAAGCTTTGTGAAACCAGGCGTTACTCAGCACAGTAGGAAAATCCAGCCGGCTCCCACAAGGACCGCGCAATTGCTGAATTCTGCGCTGTACCTGTGGGAGCCGGCTTGCCGGCGATGAATCCAACACCGTTCTCCTGCAACCACAGGTCGAAGGGTGACCCCGAGCAACACCCGCCCCTGGTTCGGCCTGCACGGAGGCAGTTCCAGGGGCGTTTTC
Source organism: Pseudomonas sp. FW305-96 (assembly GCF_058783825.1). NCBI lineage: Bacteria > Pseudomonadati > Pseudomonadota > Gammaproteobacteria > Pseudomonadales > Pseudomonadaceae > Pseudomonas > Pseudomonas sp. FW305-96. The sequence continues at coordinate 11,882 of NZ_JBYSYW010000039.1, read as the reverse complement.
GATTTTGCAGAACAACAAGAATCTGGGAGCCTGCCATGTCGGTCGATCCACAAAAATTCCTGCGCGAGCTGTTCGACACAGCCATCGCCGCCGCCCACCCCCGTCAGGTCCTCGAACCCCACCTGCCCGCCGACCGTAGCGGCCGGGTCATCGTCATCGGCGCCGGCAAGGCCGCTGCCGCCATGGCCGAAGTGGTCGAGAAGAGCTGGCAGGGCGAAGTCTCTGGCCTGGTCGTGACCCGCTACGGCCATGGCGCCAGCTGCCAGAAGATCGAGGTGGTCGAAGCCGCCCACCCGGTCCCCGACGCTGCCGGCCTGGCCGTGGCCAAGCGCGTGCTCGACCTGGTCAGCAACCTGAGCGAAGACGACCGCGTCATCTTCCTGCTCTCCGGCGGTGGCTCGGCCCTGCTGGCCCTGCCCGCCGAAGGTCTGACCCTGGCCGACAAGCAGCAGATCAACAAGGCCCTGCTGAAATCCGGCGCCACCATCGGCGAGATGAACTGCGTGCGCAAGCACCTCTCGGCCATCAAGGGCGGGCGCCTGGCCAAGGCCTGCTGGCCGGCCACCGTCTACACCTACGCGATTTCCGATGTACCGGGCGACCTGGCCACGGTCATCGCCTCCGGCCCCACCGTGGCCGACCCGAGCACCTCGGCCGATGCCCTGGCGATCCTCAAGCGCTACAACATCGAAGCGCCCAAGGCCGTCATCGACTGGCTCAACAACCCGGCCTCGGAAACCGTCAAGGCCGACGATCCGACGCTGGCGCGCAGCCACTTCCAGCTGATCGCCCGCCCCCAGCAGTCGCTCGAGGCCGCCGCGGTGAAAGCCCGCCAGGCCGGTTTCAGCCCGCTGATCCTCGGTGACCTGGAAGGCGAGTCGCGCGAGGTGGCCAAGGTGCATGCCGGCATCGCCCGCCAGGTCGTCCTGCACGGCCAGCCGCTGAAGGCGCCCTGCGTGATCCTCTCCGGCGGCGAGACCACCGTCACCGTGCGCGGCAATGGCCGTGGCGGGCGCAACGCCGAGTTCCTGCTCAGCCTTACCGAAAGCCTCAAGGGCCTGCCGGGGGTGTACGCATTGGCCGGCGATACCGACGGCATCGACGGCTCCGAGGACAACGCCGGCGCCTTCATGACCCCGGACAGCCACGCCCGCGCCGAGGCCCTGGGCCTGTCGGCCAGCGATGAGCTGGACAACAACAACGGCTATGGCTACTTCGCCGCGCTCGACGCGCTGATCGTCACCGAGCCGACCCGCACCAACGTCAACGACTTCCGCGCCATCCTGATCCTCGAGACCGACCCCTCATGACGCCTGATAAAAAAGTAAAAATCCTCGCCACCCTCGGGCCTGCGATCAAGGGCATCGACGACATCCGCCAGCTGGTCGAGGCCGGGGTGAACATCTTCCGCCTCAACTTCAGCCACGGCGAACACGCCGACCACGCCCTGCGCTACCAGTGGATCCGCGAAGTCGAGCAGCAGCTCAACTACCCGCTGGGCATCCTCATGGACCTGCAGGGGCCGAAGCTGCGCGTCGGCCGCTTTGCCGACGGCAAGGTACAACTGCAACGCGGCCAGGCCCTGCGCCTGGACCTGGACAAGACCCCGGGGGACAGCCGCCGCGTGAACCTGCCACACCCGGAGATCATCGCCGCGCTGGAGCCCGGCATGGACCTGCTGCTCGATGACGGCAAGCTGCGCCTGCGCGTCACCGCCAAGCACAGCGACGCCATCGACACCGAAGTGCTGGCCGGCGGCGAGCTGTCCGACCGCAAGGGCGTCAACGTGCCGCAAGCCGTGCTCGAGCTCTCCCCGCTCACCGAAAAGGACCGCCGCGACCTCACCTTCGGCCTCGAGCTGGGCGTGGACTGGGTGGCCCTGTCGTTCGTGCAGCGCCCGCAGGACATCCTCGAAGCACGCGAGCTGATCGGCGACCGCGCCTACCTGATGGCCAAGATCGAGAAGCCTTCGGCGGTCGAGCAGTTGCAGGCCATCGCCGAGCTGTCCGACGCGATCATGGTCGCCCGTGGCGACCTGGGCGTGGAAGTGCCGGCCGAGAGCGTGCCGCAGATCCAGAAAAGCATCATCAATACCTGCCGCCAGCTGGGCAAGCCGGTGGTGGTGGCCACGCAGATGCTCGAATCCATGCGCTTCTCCCCGGCCCCGACTCGCGCCGAAGTCACCGACGTGGCCAATGCCGTGGCCGAAGGCGCCGACGCGGTGATGCTGTCGGCCGAGACCGCCTCGGGCGACTACCCGCTGGAGGCCGTACAGATGATGAGCAAGATCATCCGCCAGGTAGAGAACGGCCCGGACTACCAGGCCCAGCTCGACGTTGGCCGGCCCAAGGCCGAAGCCACGGTGTCCGATGCCATCAGCTGCGCGATCCGCCGCATCAGCGGCATCCTGCCGGTGGCGGTGCTGGTCAACTACAGCGAGTCGGGGAACTCCACCCTGCGCGCCGCCCGCGAGCGGCCACGGGCGCCGATCCTCAACCTGACGCCGAACCTGAACACCGCCCGCCGCCTGAGCGTGGCCTGGGGCGTGCACTCGGTGGTCAACGACCGCCTGCGCCAGGTCGACGAGGTGGTCTCCACGGCGCTGGAAATCGCCCAGGCCCAAGGCATGGCCAGCCGTGGCGACACGCTGCTGATCACCGCCGGTGTGCCTTTCGGCAAGCCGGGTTCGACTAATACGCTGCGGATCGAGACGCTGGTGTAACAACCTGCACGACTCCTGTGGGAGCGGCGGTGCGCCGCTCCCACGAGACGTGCTAGCAACCCATGACATCGCGGAAAACCGAGGCCCGAAGAGGCCACCGCTCCCCCACTCACCTTACCGACTGCCCATGTACACCAAGAATTTCGTCAACCCGTGCCCCGACTGGGCCACGGCCTTGCTCAACGGCTTCAGCCAGGTGCTGCTGCTGCGCAACCCCCTGTGCGGCCTGTGCTGCCTGCTGGCCATCCTGCTGACCGCGCCGAACCTGGTCGGCGGCGCCCTGCTCGGCGCCCTGGCCGGCCTGCTCACCGCCCAGCGCCGCGGCTACGACCGCGCCGACCGCCAAGCCGGGCTGTACTGCTACAACGGCGTGCTGATCGGCATCCTGATCAGCGCCGTATTGCCCTGGTCGGCAATCCTGCCACCGCTGATCATCGCCGCCGGCGGCCTGTCGAGCATGCTCACCCACCAATGGCGCAAGCGCGGCGGCAAGCTGCTGATCGCCTACACCGCGCCATTCGTGCTGCTGGGCTGGGCCGCGTTGCTGCTGACCGAGCCGTCGGCCAACGGCTATGTCGAAGCGGATCCGGTGTATGCCCTGCTGCGCGGCGTGGGGCAGATCTTTTTGCTCGACAAGCCCATGGCCGGCCTGCTGATCGTCATCGGCATGTACTTCGCCAACCCGTATGCCGCCACTTGGGCGTTGATCGGCTCGGCCATCGGCGGTGGTGTCGCGCTGCTGGCTGGAGAAACGCAGGCCGCGTGGCTGGGGCTGTATGGCTTCAACGCCGCCCTGGCGGCCCTGGCCTTCAGTCGCCAGGGTGAGAAACCCTGGATGACCTTGCTCGCCATCGCCTGCGCCCTGCTGCTGCAGCCGCTGTTCAACCTGCTGCCGATTTCCGGGCTGACCGCGCCTTTTGTGACCGCGTGCTGGCTGATGCACCTGGGCAACCACCTGGTCCAGGTCAACCAGCGCCGCAACGCACCCCGCTTGCACAGCTGATACCCAGCCCCTAGGCTCTGCCCATCCACCTATTGGAACGAGCCCATGGACAACCCTGCGAGCCTGCGCGAGCGGCTCTACGTCATCGTCTTCCAGACCGACACCACGGCTGGCAGACGCTTCGACAAGATTCTCCTGCTGATCATCCTCGCCAGCCTGGTGACGGTGATCCTCGACAGCATCGACGACGTTCACCAGAACTACGCCGGGCTGCTGGCCGGGATCGAGTGGGGCTTCACCGCGATCTTCCTCGCCGAATACATCACCCGCCTGTACTGCTCGCCCAAGCCACTGCGCTATGCCTTCAGCTTCTACGGGCTGGTCGACCTGCTGGCGATCGTGCCGGGGATCATCGCCCTGTACTACAGCGACGCCCAGTACCTGCTGATCATCCGCGTGGTGCGCATGCTGCGGATCTTCCGCGTGCTCAAGCTCAGCCCCTACCTCAAGCAGGCCCATTACCTGCTGGCGGCACTTCAGGGCAGCAAGCAGAAAATCATCGTGTTCCTGGTCAGCGTGTCGACCCTGGTGACCGTGTTCGGCACATTGATGTACGTGATCGAAGGGCCGGAGCATGGCTTCACCAGCATCCCCAAGGGCATCTACTGGGCCATCGTCACCCTCACCACCGTGGGCTTCGGCGATATCGTGCCGACCACGCCGCTGGGGCAGGTGCTGTCGTCGCTGGTGATGATCACCGGTTACTCGATCATCGCCGTGCCCACCGGGATCTTCACCGCCGAACTGGCCAATGCCATGCGCGGCGAACAGTTGCAGCATGACTGCCCGACCTGCGCCAAGCACCACCACGAGCATGGCGCGGCGTTCTGTTCGCGCTGTGGCAATGCGTTGTTTCCCAAGCAATAGGCAGCGCCCCCAATGCAGGGCAAGCATAAGCAAAGAGCCATTTGGTCTTTAGCCACCCTAGCGCCAAACGCTATAGTCGCTGGCATATCGCCAACCCTTTGAATCAGAACAAGGAATGCCCCTAGTGAAAAAACTCTTCAGTGCCTCGCTGCTCGCCGCGGGCCTGGCCCTGGGCAACCTCGCCCAGGCCGCCCCTACCCTGCTCAACGTGTCGTACGACGTGATGCGCGACTTCTACAAGGACTACAACCCGGCGTTCCAGAAGCACTGGGAGAAGGAGCACAACGAAAAGGTCAACCTGCAGATGTCCTTCGGCGGCTCGAGCAAGCAGGCGCGCGCGGTGATCGATGGCCTGCCGGCCGACGTGATCACCATGAACATGGCCACCGACATCAATGCCCTGGCCGACAATGGCAAACTGGTGCCGGACAACTGGGTAACGCGCCTGCCGAACAACAGCGCGCCGTTCACCTCGGCCACCGTGTTCATCGTGCGCAAGGGCAACCCCAAGGCGCTGAAGGACTGGCCCGACCTGCTGAAGGATGGCGTGCAGGTGATCGTGCCCAACCCGAAAACCTCGGGTAACGGCCGCTACACCTACCTCTCGGCCTGGGGCTACGTGCTCAAGCAGGGCGGTGACGAAAGCAAGGCCCGCGACTTCGTCGGCAAGCTGTTCAAGCAGGCCCCGGTACTGGACACCGGTGGCCGCGCCGCCACCACCACCTTCATGACCAACCAGATCGGCGATGTGCTGGTGACCTTCGAGAACGAGGCCGAGATGATCGCCCGCGAGTTCGGCCGCGACCAGTTCGAAGTGGTCTACCCGAGCGTGTCGGCCGAGGCCGAGCCGCCGGTGAGCGTGGTCGACAAGGTGGTGGCCAAGAAAGGTACCCAGGCCGTGGCCGAGGAATACCTGAAGTACCTGTGGTCGCCGGAGGCCCAGGAGATCGCCGCGAACAACTACCTGCGTCCGCGTGACGCCACCGTGCTGGCCAAGTACACCGACCGTTTCCCGAAAGTCGACTTCCTGTCGGTGGAGAAGACCTTCGGCGACTGGCGCACCGTGCAGAAGACCCACTTCAATGACGGTGGCGTGTTCGACCAGATCTATACCAGCCATTGATCACTGACCTGTACCGGCCTATCGCCGGCAAGCCGGCTCCCACACCGACCGCGCAAACCTCAACCCTTGCGCTATGCCTGTGGGAGCTGGCTTGCCAGCGATGAGGCCACTACAAGCAACACAAGACAGTTGCTCCGACGGGGAACGCGATCTCCTGTGAGAGCCGGCTTGCCGGCGATAGGCCGGTAAGGGCTACTGATCACCCCTGGCGAAACACCAGCGCCTTCAGCCCACCCTCCGGATCCGCATCGGGAAACTCCGGCGGATTCTCCAGCCGCTCGACGAACGCCAGCCCCGGCGCCTGCTCGGCCATCCCCTCGATGAGAAACTGCGGCCCGATCCCAGGATCGTTGACGCAGGCCAATACCGTGCCGCCTTCAGTCAACAACTCCGGCAAACGCCGAAGGATCTTGGCGTAGTCCTGGGTCAGCACGAAGCTGCCGCGCTGGAAGGTCGGCGGGTCGATGATGATCAGGTCGTACGGCCCGTACTTGCGCACCTTGCCCCACGACTTGAACAGCTCATGCCCCAGGTACGCCACCCGCGAGGCGTCATGGCCATTGAGCCGGTGATTGTCGCGGCCCCGGGACAGCGCCGACTTGGCCATGTCCAGGTTGACCACCTGCTCGGCGCCGCCGGCAATCGCCGCCACCGAGAAACCACAGGTATAGGCGAACAGGTTGAGCACGCGCTTGCCGCCCGCCTGCTCGCGCACCCAGCGCCGGCCGTAGCGCATGTCGAGGAACAGGCCATTGTTCTGTCGCACGCCCAGGTCGAGCAGGTACTTCAGGCCATCCTCGACCACCTCGCGCTGCTGGCACGGCGCGCCCCACAGCCACTGCCCAGGGCTGTCGGGCAGGTAGCGGTGCTGCAGCAGGATGGCCTGGCCGCTCCACTGCGGGCGCTCGGCCAACGCCATCAGCATTGCTTCAAGCTCGGCCAGCTGGCCCTCGGGCGGCTCGCGGAACAACGCCACCAGCAACACGCCGTCGAGCCAGTCGACGGTGATCTGTTCAAGCCCCGGCCAGCAGCGGCCACGGCCATGGAACAGGCGGCGAGTCTCCTGGGGGGCGGGGTCGAGGGCGGCGAGCAGGTGCTGCTCGAGGGTGGCAATGGCTGGGCTCATGTCGGCTACGGTCAGGCAAAAGCGCCATTCTACCCGCTCGCGGCCGGGCCGGGCGGCCATCGATGAAGGGGATGAGAGGGTTTGCGGCACTTTTGTCGCTTTTTTCTTGCCGGGGCGCTGTGGATAGTGCGGCCATCCCTCCCTGAAACCGGATCACTGCCATGTCACCCCTGAAAGTCGAATTCTTCCACGATGTCGTCTGCGGCTGGTGCTTCGTCCTCGCCCCGCGCCTGAAGCAGTTGCAGGACGAACTGAACCTGGACGTGCAGCACCGCAGCTTCATCCTGCAGACCAGCCGCGAGGCAATGGTCGAGCGCTTCGGCTCGATGCCCAAGGCCAAGGAGACCATCCTCAGCCACTGGCTGTCGTGCTCGCGCGCCGAGGACGTCAAGCGCATCAACATCGAAGCCATGCGCCAGCAGGACTTCGAGTACCCCACCGGCCTGCTCGCGGGCCTGGCCTGCCAGACCGCCAAGGCCCTGGGCGGCAACGAAGGCCACGAGCGCCTGTTCGACCGCCTGCAGGAAGCCCACCTGGTGCAGGCCCGCAACATCGGTGACCGCGCCACCGTGCTGGCGGTGGCCGCCGAAGCCGGTTTCGACCCGCAGGCCTTCGCCACGGCATTCGACCAGCAGGCCCCGCAGATGCTCGAGGAAGAACTGGCCCAGGGCCGGCGCCTGGGCATCAGTTCGGTGCCCAGCCTGGTGATCGACGGCCGCTACCTGGTCCCCGGCGCGCTGAGCCTCGAGCAACTGCGCCAGACCTTCATCCAGGTCCGTGCCAACCAGAACCAGGCACAAGGAGCCGCCCAATGAAAAGCCGTTACTGGATCGCCGCCGGCACTTCCCTGTCGCTGCTGGCCATGGCCCTGCTGCCCGCCCCGGCGGTAGTGGCCAACGACGCCCCCGCCGCCCAGGCCAACGCCACCCCGGTGGCAATCGCCCGTGTGCAGTCGGGCCCGATGCCGCAGGTGCTCAGCGCCGTCGGCACCCTGGAGGCGGTACACCAGGTCAATGTCTCGCCCGAGGTCGGCGGGCGTATCACCGCGTTGGAGTTCACCGCCGGCAAGGCCGTGACCGCAGGCCAGGTGCTGGTCAAGCTCAACGACGCGCCCGAGCGCGGCGAGCTGGCCAAGCTGCAGGCCCAGGCCAAGAACGCCAAGCTGGCCCTGGAACGCACGCGCAAGGTGCTGCCGCTGGCCTCCACCCAGGCCCAGCTGGACCAGGCCCAGGCCAACTACGACCAGCTGCTCGGTGAGATCGCCCAGGTCCAGGCGCAGATCGCGCAGAAGACCATCCGCGCCCCGTTCGCCGGCGTGCTGGGTATCCGCAAGGTCAACCTCGGGCAATACGTCAGCCCCGGCGACAGCCTGGTGACCCTCACCGAGCTGTCGCGCCTGCACGTCAACTTCCCGCTACCCGAGCAGTCCGCCGCCGCCCTGCAGGCGGGCCAGGCCATCACCCTCAAGGTCGACGCCTGGCCGCAGCAGCGCTTTGACGCCGCGGTGACCACCCTGGAGCCGCAGATCGACCCGGGCGCCCGCTCCATGCTGGTGCAGGCAACCCTCGACAACCCCGGCCAGCAACTCAAGCCGGGCATGTTCGCCAACGTCAGCATCGAACTGCCGAGCCACGCCGATGTGCTGAGCGTGCCGGAGACGGCCATCAGCTACAGCGCCTACGGCAACTCGCTGTACGTGCTGCGCGAGAAGGACGGCGCCCTGCGCGTGGAGCAGGTGTTCGTCAAGCTCGGCGCGCGCCGCGACGACCGCGTGGTGGTGCTCGACGCGCTGACCCCGGGCGACCGCGTGGTGGTCTCGGGGCAGATCCGCCTGAGCAACGGCATGCCGGTGCGGGTCACCGATGACACCCTGGCCGCCAGCACCACGCGCAAGCCGGACCTGGCCCAGCAGTAATGGGTTTGCGTGCCACTGAAAAGGACCTGTAGCACCATGAAATTCACCGACCTGTTCATCCGCCGCCCGGTACTGACCCTGGTGGTCTGCGCGATGATCGTCATGCTTGGCCTGTTGGCGCTGCTGAACCTGCCGATCCGCCAGTACCCGCAGCTGGAAAGCGCGACCATCACCATCACCACCGAATACCCCGGCGCCCGCTCGCAGCTGATGCAGGGCTTCGTCACCCAGCCCATCTCGCAGGCCGTGGCCTCGGTCGACGGCGTCGACTACCTGAGCTCGACCTCGACCCAGGGCAAGAGCGTCATCAGCGTGCGCCTGAAGCTCAACGCCGACTCCAACAAGGCCCTCACCGAGATCATGGCCGCCGTCAACCAGGTCAAGTACCGCCTGCCCGAAGGCGCCTACGACTCGGTGGTGGCCAAGTCTTCCGGCGAAGGCACGGCGGTGATCTACGTCGGCTTCTCGAGCAAGGACATCGGCCTGCCGGCGATCACCGACTACATCTCCCGCGTGGTGCAGCCGCGCCTGGCGGCCATCGATGGCGTGGCCGAGGCGCAGATCCTCGGCGGCCAGAAACTGGCCATGCGCCTGTGGCTGGACCCGGCGCGCATGGCTGCGCGCAACCTGTCGGCCAGCGACGTGGCCGAGGCCATCCGCCAGAACAACTTCCAGGCTGCCCCCGGGCAGACCAAGGGCCAGTACGTCTCGGCCAACATCAACATCAACACCGACCTGACCAGCGTCGACCAGTTCCGCCAGATGGTGGTGCGCCGCGACGGCGACACGCTGATCCGCCTGAGCGACATCGGCACCGCCGAGCTCGGCGCCACCTCCTACGACACCAGCGGCATCATGGACGGCGAGCCTGCGGTGTTCATCGGCCTGCACGCCACCCCCGCCGGCAACCCGCTGACCATCGTCGGCTCCGTGCAGGAAATGATGCCGCAGATCCGCGAGACCATGCCGCCGGGCATGACCGCCAACATCGTGTTCGAGGTGGCGCGTTTCATCCAGGCGTCCATCGACGAGGTGGTCAAGACCCTGGTCGAGGCCGTGGTGATCGTCGCCGTGGTGATCTTCCTGTTCCTCGGTTCGCTGCGCAGCGTGCTGATCCCGCTGGTGACCATCCCACTGTCGCTGATCGGCGCGGCGGCGATCATGAGCCTGTTCGGCTTCAGCATCAACCTGCTGACCCTGCTGTCGATGGTCCTGGCCATCGGCCTGGTGGTGGACGACGCCATCGTCGTGGTGGAGAACGTGCACCGGCATATCGAGGAAGGCAAGTCGCCGTTGCAGGCGGCCTTGGTCGGCGCCCGCGAGATCGCCGGCCCGGTGATCGCCATGACCCTGACCCTGGCCGCGGTGTACGCCCCCATCGGCCTGATGGGCGGGCTGACCGGCGCGCTGTTCAAGGAGTTCGCCTTCACCCTCGCCGGCGCCGTGGTGGTGTCCGGCGTGGTGGCGCTGACCCTGTCGCCGGTGATGAGCGCCTTCCTGCTCAACCGCCAGGCCAGCGAAGGGCCGATGGCGCGTGGCGCCGAGCGTTTCTTCCACTGGCTGGGCAACGGCTATGGCCGTTTGCTTGACGTGTCCCTGCACCACCGCTGGGTCACCCTGGCCATCGCCGTGGCGGTGTTCGTCAGCCTGCCGATCCTCTACCTCGGCGCCCAGCGCGAACTGGCGCCGGTCGAGGACCAGGCCCAGGTGCTGGCGGTGGCCAAGGCCCCGCAGTACGCCAACATCGATTACACCCAGATGTACGCGCACCGCATGGACCGCCTGTTCGCCACCTTCCCGGAAACCGACATCACCTGGGTGGTCAACGGCAACGACGGCCCGCGCACCGCGTTCGGCGGCGCCAACCTGAGCACCTGGGAAAAGCGCCAGCGCAGCGCCGACCAGCTGCAGGCCGAGATCCAGAAAGCCGTGGGCGAGATCGAGGGCGTGGCCATCTTCGCCTTCCAGCTGCCGCCGCTACCCGGCTCCACCGGCGGCCTGCCGGTGCAGATGGTGATCCAGAGCTCCCAAGACCACCGCGTGGTGTTCGACGCCATGGACAAGATCAAGCAGGCGGCCATGGCCAGCGGCCTGTTCGCCGTGGTCGACAGCGACCTGGACTTCAACAGCCCGCTGGTCAACATCAACATCGACCGCAGCAAGGCCAACGACCTGGGCATCAGCATGCAGGCCATCGGCGACGCCCTGGCGGTGCTGGTGGGCGAGAACTACGTCAACCGCTTCGCCCTCGACGGCCGTTCCTACGACGTGATCCCGCAGGTGGCACGGGCCCAGCGCCTGTCGGCGGAAATGCTGGTCGGCCAGTACGTCAAGGCCGCCAACGGCGCCCAGGTGCCGCTGTCGACCCTGGTCAGTTTCGACATGTCGATCGAGCCCAACAAGCTGACCCAGTTCAACCAGCTCAACTCGGCCACCCTGCAGGCGGTGCCGGCGCCGGGCGTGAGCATCGGCGACGCGGTGCAGTTCCTCGCCGCCCAGGCCAATGCCCTGCCCACCGGCTTCAGCCATGACTGGCTGTCGGATGCCCGCCAGTTCGTCCAGGAAGGCAGCGCCCTGGTGGTGACGTTCATCTTCGCCATCCTGGTCATCTACCTGGTGCTGGCGGCGCAGTTCGAAAGCCTGCGCGACCCGTTGGTGATCCTGGTCAGCGTGCCGATGTCGGTATGCGGCGCGCTGATCCCGCTGTACCTGGGCTATGCCACGGTGAACATCTATACGCAGATCGGCCTGGTGACCCTGGTCGGCCTGATCAGCAAGCACGGCATCCTCATGGTCGAGTTCGCCAACGAGCTGCAGCAGGCCGACCAGCTCGACCGCCGCACGGCCATCGAACGCGCCGCGCAGATCCGTCTGCGGCCGATCCTGATGACCACCGCGGCCATGGTCGTGGGCCTGGTGCCGCTGCTGCTGGCCAGCGGCGCCGGTGCCCACAGCCGCTTCAGCCTGGGCCTGGTGATCGTCATCGGCATGCTGGTCGGTACGCTGTTCACCCTGTTCATCCTGCCCACCGTGTACTCGCTGCTGGCCAAGGACCACCGTGCCAGCGAAGACCCACGCCTGCAGGAACTGGCCGCCTACACCCAGCCGGCCTGACCCCTTAGCCCG
>NZ_JBYSYW010000038.1:0-56368 GCF_058783825.1 Pseudomonas sp. FW305-96 | reverse complement strand
GCTCCCACAGGTACAGCGCTGGATCATAGGACGGTGCGGTCCCTGTGGGAGCCGGCTTGCCGGCGAAAGGGCTGCGCAGCAGCCCCCGGATTCAAATCACTTGTCGTCGCGGATCGAGAAGTTGGCCATGTGCTCCAGGCCCTTGATCAGCGCCGAGTGGTCCCAGTTGCCGCCGCCCAGGGCCTGGCAGGTGTTGAACACTTGCTGGGCATTGGAGGTGTTGGGCAGGTTGATGCCCAGCTCCTTGGCGCCTTGCAGGGCCAGGTTGAGGTCCTTCTGGTGCAGGTTGATGCGGAAGCCTGGGTCGAAGGTGCCTTTGATCATGCGCTCGGCGTGCACTTCGAGGATCTTCGACGATGCGAAGCCGCCCATCAGCGCCTCGCGCACCTTGGCCGGGTCGGCGCCGTTCTTGGCGGCGAACAGCAGGGCTTCGGCAACGGCCTGGATGTTCAGGGCGACGATGATCTGGTTGGCCACCTTGGCGGTCTGGCCATCGCCGTTGCCGCCGACGCGGGTGATGTTCTTGCCCATGGCTTCGAACAGCGGCAGGGCGCGCTCGAAGGCTTTCGGGCAACCGCCCACCATGATGCTCAAGGTCGCGGCCTTGGCACCGACTTCGCCGCCGGACACCGGGGCGTCCAGGTAGGCGGCGCCGGTGGCCTTGATCTTCTCGGCGAAGGCTTTGGTGGCGGTAGGCGAGATCGAGCTCATGTCGATCACCACCTTGTTCGGGCCCACGCCTTCGGCGACGCCGTTTTCACCGAACAGCACGCTTTCGACCTGTGGGGTGTCGGGCACCATGACGATGATGAACTCAGCTTCCTGGGCCACTTCCTTCGGGTTGGCCAGGGCCACGCCGCCAGCGGCGATCAGGTTGGCCGGAGCTGCGTCGTGGTGGGTCGAAACGAAGATGCTGTGACCTGCCTTTTGCAGGTTCTGGGCCATGGGGTTGCCCATGATGCCGGTGCCGATGAAACCGATTTTAGCCATGAGAGATTACCTCGTTGTAATTGTTGAATCTCGATGGAGCAGGCGGTGCGAACCTTGTGGGAGCTGGCTTGCCAGCGATTGCGATCGATATGCAAACGATGTTGGCCGTGTTGACGCTTTCGCTGGCAAGCCAGCTCCCACAGGGGCCAATCAGGGCAGCCCCTTCGAGCGAATCCTTAGATAGCGTTGTGAGTTTTGAGCCAGCCCAGGCCGGCTTCGGTGGTGGTCTTGGGCTTGTACTCCGCGCCCACCCAGCCCTGGTAGCCGATGCGGTCCAGGTGCTCGAACAGGAAGCGGTAGTTGATCTCGCCGGTGCCCGGCTCGTGGCGGCCCGGGTTGTCGGCCAGCTGCACGTGGTTGATCAGCTTGAGGTTGGTTTCCAGGGTGCGCGCCAGGTCACCTTCCATGATCTGCATGTGGTAGATGTCGTACTGCAGGAACAGGTTGTCGCTGCCCACCTCGGCCTGGATTTCCAGGGCCTGTTTCGTGGTATTCAGGTAGAAGCCCGGGATGTCGCGGGTGTTGATCATTTCCATGACCAGGCGGATGCCGGCGGCCTTGAGCTTGTCGGCGGCGTAGCGCAGGTTTTCCACGAAGGTCTTGCGCACGGTGGCGCAGTCCGGGCCTTGCGGGCGGATGCCGGCCAGGGCGTTGACCTGGGTGTTGCCCAGCACCTTGGCGTACTCGATGGCCTTGTCGACACCGGCGCGGAACTCTTCGACGCGGTCGGGGTGGCAGGTGATGCCACGCTCACCTTTCGACCAGTCGCCCGCGGGCAGGTTGAACAGCACCTGGGTCAGGCCATGGGCGTCGAGCTGCTGCTTGATCTCGGCGGCGCTGAAATCGTACGGGAAGAGGTATTCGACGCCGCTGAAACCAGCGTCGGCGGCGGCCTTGAAGCGAGCCAGGAAGTCCTGTTCGGTGAACAGCATGGACAGGTTGGCGGCGAAGCGAGGCATAAGTCGTCTCCTTGCGTTGATTGCCCCCGCGCGCGGCGCGGGGGCGTCAGGCGATCAGTCCAGCAGCGAGATGGCGGTCGGCGCGTCGTTGCCGACCAGGGCGAGGTCTTCGAACTCGTTGACCGCGTTGATCTCGGTGCCCATGGAAATGTTGGTCACACGCTCGAGAATCACTTCGACCACCACCGGCACGCGGAACTCTTCGGCCATCTTCTGCGCCTTGAGCAGGGCAGGGGCGATCTCGGCCGGTTGGAACACGCGGATGGCCTTGCAGCCCAGGCCCTCGACCACGGCGACGTGGTCGACACCGTAGGTGGCGGCGTCGGTGGAATTGATGTTCTCGAACGCCAGTTGTACACAGTAATCCATGTCGAAACCACGCTGCGCCTGGCGGATCAGGCCGAGGTAGGCGTTGTTCACCAGCACGTGGACGTACGGCAGGTTGAACTGCGCGCCCACCGCCAGCTCTTCGATCATGAACTGGAAGTCGTAGTCACCGGACAGCGCGACCACTTTGCGTTTCGGGTCGGCCTTGACGACACCCAGCGCGGCAGGGATGGTCCAGCCCAGCGGGCCGGCCTGGCCGCAGTTGATCCAGTGGCGTGGCTTGTACACGTGCAGGAACTGCGCGCCGGCGATCTGCGACAGGCCGATGGTGCTGACGTAGGTGGTGTCCTTGCCGAACACTTCGTTCATTTCCTGGTACACGCGCTGCGGCTTGACCGGGACGTTGTCGAAGTTGGTCTTGCGCTGCAGGGTAGCCTTGCGTTCCTGGCAGTCTTCCAGCCAGGCCTTGCGGCACTTGAGCAGGCCTGCGGCTTTCCATTCGCGGGCCACTTCGAGGAACACGTCCAGGGCCTTGCCGGCGTCCGAGACGATACCCAAATCTGGAGTGAACACTCGGCCGATCTGGGTCGGTTCGATGTCCACGTGCACGAACTTGCGGCCTTCGGTGTAGACGTCGACGGAGCCGGTGTGGCGGTTGGCCCAGCGGTTGCCGATACCGAACACCAGGTCGGACTTGAGCATGGTCGCGTTGCCGTAGCGATGCGAGGTCTGCAGGCCGACCATGCCGACCATCAATTCGTGATCGTCCGGGATGGTGCCCCAGCCCATCAGGGTTGGCACTACCGGGACGCCGGTCAGCTCGGCGAACTCGACCAGCTTGTCGCTGGCGTCGGCGTTGATGATGCCGCCGCCAGCTACCAGCAGCGGGCGCTCGGCGTCATTGAGCAGGGCCAGGGCTTTTTCGGCCTGGACGCGGGTGGCGGCTGGCTTGCTGATCGCCAGTGGCTCGTAGGCATCGATGTCGAACTCGATCTCGGCCATCTGCACGTCGAACGGCAGGTCGATCAGCACCGGGCCTGGGCGGCCGGTGCGCATTTCGTAGAAGGCCTTCTGGAATGCGTAAGGCACCTGGCCCGGCTCCAGCACGGTGGTCGCCCACTTGGTCACCGGCTTGACGATGCTGGTGATGTCGACGGCCTGGAAGTCTTCCTTGTGCAGGCGGGCACGCGGGGCTTGGCCGGTGATGCAGAGGATCGGGATGGAGTCGGCCGAGGCGCTGTACAGGCCGGTGACCATGTCGGTGCCGGCGGGGCCGGAGGTGCCGATGCACACGCCGATGTTGCCCGGGTTGGCGCGGGTGTAGCCCTCGGCCATGTGCGAGGCGCCTTCGACGTGGCGAGCGAGGACGTGATCGATGCCACCGACTTTCTTCAGGGCCGAGTACAGCGGGTTGATCGCGGCGCCGGGAATGCCGAACGCGGTATCTACACCTTCACGGCGCATGACCAGAACGGCTGCATCGATTGCTCTCATTTTGCTCATGGTTTGTGCCTCATCGATTTTGTAATTGTATACAACTTGTGTTGCGGCAGAGTGTATTCATGGTCGGCGCAAAAGGTCAATCCATTTTCGTCGGCGGGTTTGACTTGCTGGTCATGGCGAAAAAGGGCGGCATTTCGTCGCAGTGAGAGACATTGGATCAGAAAATTGTATACAAACAGTGTCTTTGTTGTGTTCTATCGTGTCTATTGGTTTTCAACTGCCCTCAGGGCTTCTCACAACAAGAAGAGGACCTTTTCATGAACGCATTGACCCTCAAACAGGCCGTGGGCGTGGTAAATGCCGCGTTGGCCGCAGGCCGCAAGATCAACGCTGCGCCCTTGACCGTGGCGGTGCTCGACGCCGGCGGGCATCTGCTGGCGTTGCAGCGCGAGGACGGCGCCAGCCTGCTGCGCCCCGAGGTGGCCATTGGCAAGGCCTGGGGTGCGGTGGCGTTGGGCAAGGGTTCGCGCCTGCTGGCGCTGGACTCGCAGCAGCGCCCAGCCTTCTACGCGGCTTTGAACGGGCTCGGCGAGCGACCGGTGGTGCCGGTGCCAGGGGGCGTGCTGATCCGTGATCAGGAGGGCAGGGTGCTGGGGGCGGTGGGGATCAGCGGCGATACGTCGGATATCGACGAGCAGTGCGCAATCAGTGCAATTGAGGAAGTCGGGCTGACGGCGGATGCCGGGGTGGCGGCTTAAGGTTCAGTTTCTCTGGGGCCGCTGTGCGGCCCATCGCCGCGGTTCGTCGCCACGACAAGCCGGCTCCCACAGGAATTGTGCAGGGCCTATGGGAGCCGGCTTGCCGGCGATAAGGGCTGCGCAGCAGCCCCATTGGCCCTGTCAGGCCGCCTCGGGCTCGCAGCCCTTCAGCACCAGGCGGATGATGGTCTCGGCCGCCGCGTCATAGTCGCTGTCGGCCAGCTTGGCCTTGCCGGTCACCACGGCGATCTGCCAGTCGAAATCCGCATAGGTTTGCGTCGCCGCCCAGATGCTGAACATCAGGTGGTGCGGGTCGACGTGGGCGATCTGGCCGCGCTCGATCCAGCGCTGGATGCACTCGATGTTGTGGCGGGCCTGCTCGTTGAGCTGCTCCACCTGGCGCGGCGACAGGTGCGGCGCGCCATGCATGATCTCGCTGGCGAACACCTTGGAGGCGTGGGGCAGGTCGCGGGAGATGCGGATCTTCGAGCGGATGTACGAACTGAGCACCTCTTTCGGATCGCCGTCGGCGTTGAACGGCGTCGAGGCCTGCATGATCGGCGCGATGATGCTCTCGAGCACCTCGCGGTAGAGGTTTTCCTTCGACTTGAAGTAGTAGTACACGTTCGGCTTGGGCAGGCCGGCCTTGGCCGCGATATCGCTGGTCTTGGTGGCGGCGAAGCCCTTGTCGGCGAATTCTTCACTGGCTGCGCGCAGGATCAGTTCCTTGTTGCGCTCGCGAATGGTGCTCATTGTCGGGAATCTTCCTCGGGTCTGGCCCCTCCAAGAGGGGTCCGGCATGGTAGCACCCGCTCGGACGGGCGCTCAAGGCAGCGTCTTTGGGCTAGAATCCCGGCCATTCGAACCTACTGGAAACATTTTGACATGGCAGGAAGCAGCTTACTGGTATTGATCGACGATATCGCCACGGTCCTCGACGATGTCTCGTTGATGACCAAGGTCGCGGCGAAGAAGACCGCCGGGGTGCTGGGCGACGACCTGGCGCTCAACGCCCAGCAGGTCACCGGCGTGCGCGCCGAACGCGAGATCCCGGTGGTGTGGGCGGTGGCCAAGGGCTCGCTGGTGAACAAGGCGATCCTGGTGCCGGCGGCGTTGCTGATCAGCGCGTTCATTCCCTGGGCGGTGATTCCGCTGCTGATGGTTGGTGGCGCCTACCTGTGCTTCGAGGGCTTCGAGAAGCTGGCGCACAAGTTCCTGCACAGCAAGGCCGAGGACGACGCGCAGCACGAGGCGCGCAAGGCGGCCGTGGCGGACGAGCAGGTCGACCTGGTGGCCTTTGAGAAGAGCAAGATCAAGGGCGCGGTGCGCACCGACTTCATCCTCTCCGCCGAGATCATCGCCATCACCCTGGGCACCGTGGCCGATGCGCCGCTGAGCCAGCAGATCATCGTGCTGTCGGGGATCGCCATCGTCATGACCCTGGGGGTGTATGGCCTGGTGGCAGGCATCGTCAAGCTCGACGACCTGGGGCTATGGATGACCAAGAAAGCCTCGGCGCTGAGCCAGGCGGTGGGCAACGGCATCCTGCGCGCCGCGCCGTACATGATGAAGAGCCTGTCGGTGATCGGCACTGCGGCGATGTTCCTGGTCGGTGGCGGGATCCTGGTGCATGGCATCGCGCCGCTGCATCACGCCATCGAGGCGTTCGCCGACGGGCGCGGCGGGGCGTTGACCGGGGCGCTGCTCAATGGTGTGGCGGGGGTGATTGCGGGGGCTGTGGTGCTGGCGGTGGTGAGCGTCGTCGGCAAGCTGTGGCAGGCGCTGCGCCCTGCTCACTGAGTAGCGCAGGGACGTGGGGGCGGGGCAAGCCCGCTCCCACGTCAGACAGAGCCTGAGCGCTGTGTGATCAGAAGTGCACTTTGACCAGGAAACTCATGGTGTTCTGATCGGTAGTGAAGGCATCGCTGTCCTTGATGCCGTACTTGTTCTTCCAGTAGTCGTACTCGATACCCACGTACAACTGCTTCTCGCCCAGGTGCAGCGCTTTGCCCAGGTCGTACTTGACCTGCGGGTTGAAGTGCAGGTTCGCCTGGTAGGTGCCGCGACGGTTCTCGTCGTTGTCCACCACCCAGTCCATGAAGCCGTCGATGAGAATGTCGGACGAACCCACAGGGATGGTGTAGGACCACACCGGGGTGATCTGCCAGACGTTGTCGCCTGGGCGGCTGCCGTCGGTGGTGCGCTGGTAGAAGTTCAGCTGGAAGTAGTCGAAGCCTGGGATCGCCAGGTCGAAGCCTGGGCCGATCAGATAGGACTCGGTGTCACCCTCGCCGAACTCGTAGGTCATGGCCAGCAGCACGTCCTTGACCGGGCCGAACTCGAGCTTCTGGTCGAAGATCTTGCCGAACGACAGGCGTGGGCTGAACTCGCCGTAGTAGGTGTTCGGGCCGTTACTGGCGTCCTTCTTGCCCTGGTAGAAGATCTTGTCGAAGAAGAAGAAGTTGTCGCCGTACTTCCACGCATCGGCGTGCTCGAAGGTGACCGTCTGCTGGGTCTCGGGGTTGACCTTGAAGTTCTTGCCCCACAGGTAGGTCAGGCTGTTGTTCTGCCATTGCAGCAGGTCACCGGCTTGGCTGGCGCCGCAGGCCAGCAGGCCGCCGGCGAGGATCAGGCTATTGATGGTACGCATTGCGTGTGTCGCTCCCTTTATTGGATCTGTTGTCAGCGCTCGGGCGCTGTTCTTGTCTTTTGGGTCAGCTTTTTTCAATTGGCCACAGCTGTTTGGCAAGAGCTGCGCCAACTTTTCCACGTTGGGCACAACCATCCTGCTCGACGTCTTTCTGAACGGATGAAATAGGTATTTCACGCTGGCAACACGTTGGCCAACCGCCCGGAAACATTGACTGGGCGGTCAGCAAACGCGGGCGGGATCCTTCCCGCCCCGATCGAGGGGGCGCGCAGATTACTCACTTGCGCGCCGGGCCTCAAGTGCTCCGTCCTGGAGCACGGTGTCACATCATCGGGCATGCGCCCGTTCGGTCAGAAATGCACCTTCACCAGGGCGCTGGCGACGCTCTGGTTGCTGTCCACGTTGCCGCGGCTGTCAATGCCGTACTTGTCCTTCCAGTAGCTGTATTCGAAGCCGACGTAGAGCTGCTTGGCGCCCAGGTTAAGGGCCTTGCCCAGGTCGTATTTGACCTGTGGGTTGAACTGCAGGTTGGCGTGGTAGGTGCCACGGCGGGTCTGGTCGTTGTCGACCACCCAGTCGATGTAGCCGTCGATCAGGATGTCGGACTTGCCCACCGGGATGGTGTAGGACCAGGCCGGGGTGATCTGCCAGACGTTATCGCCGGGGCGGCTGCCCTCGGTGTTGCGCAGGTAGAAGTTCAGGGTGAAGTAGTTGAAGCCGGGCACGTTCAGATCGAAGCCGGGGCCGATCAGGTAGGCCTCGTTGTCGCCCTCGCCACGCTCGTAGGTCATGGCCAGCAGCACGTCCTTGACCGGGCCAAAGGCCAGGTTGCGCTCGAAGATCTTGCCGAACGACAGGCGCGGGCTGAACTCACCGTAGTAGGTGGTCACGCCTTTGCCGGGGTCGGCCTTGCCGTTGTAGAAGATCTTGTCGACGAACAGGAAGGTGTCGCCGTACTTCCACTTGTTGGCGTGTTCGAAGGTGATGGTCTGCTGGATGTCGGGGTTGACCTTGAAGTCCTTGCCGTAGAGGTAGGACAGGCTTTCGCCGTGCCACTGCAGCCATTCGCCGGCATGGGCGGGGAGGGTGGCCAGCAGGCTGCTGCCCAGCAGGATGGAGGTGGTGATGCGCTTCATGTTGTGATTCCCGGACTTATTGTTTTTGTAAGGGCTTTTTCGGCGCGCAGGCGCCCCGGACGGCCCATTCCGGCGGGCCGACGGTACTGCGTTACCACAGGGTTGAAGCGGGGCGGCCAGGACGGCGCCGCCCCTGGTCACTCAGTGCTGGTGACAGGCATCGTTGTGCGCGGCGCGGTCGGCGCCGCCGAGGATGTTGAACAGCAGGTTCAGCACCAGGGCGCTGAGGGTGGCCATGGCGATGCCACTGTGGGTGATCGGTTCCATCCACTGCGGCATCTGCGCGAAGAACTCCGGGCGCACCACCGGGATCAGGCCAAAGCCGACGCTGACGGCGACCAGCAACTGGTTGCGTCGGTCGGAGATGTCCGCTTCCTGGAGGATCTTGATCCCGGTGGCGGTGACCATGCCGAACATGGCGATGGACGCGCCGCCCAGTACCGCGGGCGGGATCGAGGCGATCAGGAAGGCCGCCTTGGGCAGCAGGCTGAGCAGGATCAGCAGCGCGCCGGCCATCACCGTGACGTAGCGGCAGCGTACCCCGGTCATCTGCACCAGGCCGATGTTCTGGGCGAACGATGAGTGGGTGAAGGTGTTGAAGAAGCCGGCGATGAACGACGCGCCGGCATCGCACAGCAGGCCGCGCCGCAGCATGCCTGGTGTTACTTCACGGTCGGTCACCTTGCCCAGGGCGAGGAACATGCCCGTCGACTCGACGAAGATGATCACCACCACCAGGCACATCGACAGGATCGGTGCCAGGCTGAAGGTTGGCATGCCGAAGTGCAGCGGCGTAACCACCTGCAGCCACGGTGCCTCGCTCAGGCCCGACAGGTCGACCATGCCGATGGAACCGGCGAGCACGTAACCCAGGCCCATGCCCACCAGTACCGACACGTTGACCCAGAAGCCGCGCATGAAGCGGTTGATCAGCAGGATCACCGCCAGCACCAGGCCGGCGACCATCAGGTAGATCGGCGCGCCGAAGGCTTCGGCGTCATGGCCGCCACCGGCCCAGTTGACCGCTACCGGGAACAGCGACAAGCCGATGGAGGTGATGACCGTGCCGGTCACCAGCGGCGGGAAGAAGCGCACGACCTTGGACATGAACGGCGCGATCAGCATGCCGAAGAACCCGGCGGCGATGGTCGCGCCGAAGATCCCCTGCAGGCCGACGCCCGGCATGCCGGCCATGGCCACCATGCTGCCGACGGCGGCGAAGCTGGCGCCCATCATGACCGGCATGCGAATGCCGACCGGGCCGATACCGAAGGATTGGATGATGGTGGCAACGCCGGCGACCAGCAGGTCGGCGTTGATCAGGAAGGCGACTTCTTCGCGGGACAGGCCCGCCGCCTGGCCAATGATCAGCGGCACCGCGATGGCGCCGCCGTACATCAGCAGAACGTGTTGCAGACCCACCAGGATCAGCTGGAACAAAGGCAGGGGCTGTCGTGGCGGCGCAACAGGGATGTACGCCTTGGGTGACTCGGACATGCAGCACCTCGAGTTTTGTTTTTATTCTCGGATCCAAGCGGGCGGCTTCACGTGGCAGGCTCCGGTAAGGGAGGCCGGGGTTCCCGCGTGAAGCCGAACGCTCGATGCTTGCTTGTTACGTAGAGCTTGTAGCGAGGCCGGGAGTACCGGCCTCATCGCGGGGCAAGCCCGCTCCCACGCAGTCGTGGGGTGTCTCAGTTGACCTGCGCGCCTTTGGCGATCCAGTCGCCGACCAGCTTGCGTTCCTCGACAGTCATCTGGGTGATGTTGCCCAGCGGCATGATCTGGCTGGCGACGGCCTGCGCCTGGATGCGCGCGGCCTGGGCCTGGATCTGCTGCGGGGTGTCGAACATCACGCCGGCTGGGGCTGCGCTGAACAGCGGGCTGGTCGGCTTGGCCGAGTGGCACACGGTGCAGCGTTCCTGGATGACGGTGTGGATCTTGTCGAAGGTTTCACCGCCAGCCTGGGCTGTGGCTTGGGCCGGAGCCTCGGCGGGTGCCGCAGGTTTGGCGGCTTCCTCGGCGCGCAGTTCGGCGGCGGTCTTGCCACCCACGGCGGTAGCCGGCAGCGGCTGGTACTCGACCTTGGCGGCGGCTTGCTCAGGGGCGGTCGGCAGCGGCTTGGGGCCGGTCACGTAGGCCAGGCAGATCATCGCCAGGGCACCGACTGGCAGGGTCCAGGCGTACTTGTTGCTGTCGTGGCGGGTGTTGAAATAGTGACGGATCAATACCGCGGCCACCGCGATCCCGGCCAGGATCAGCCAGTTGTACTGGCTGCCGTAGGTGCTCGGGAAGTGGTTGCTGATCATGATGAACAGCACCGGCAGGGTGAAGTAGTTGTTGTGGCGCGAGCGCAGCAGGCCCTTGGCCGGCAGCACCGGGTCGGGGGTCTGGTTGTTCTCGATGGCCGCCACCAGCTGGCGCTGCGCCGGCATGATGATGCGGAACACGTTACCGACCATGATGGTGCCGATGATCGCGCCGGTGTGCAGGTACGCGCCACGGCCGCTGAACACCAGGCTGAAGCCCCAGCAGGCGGCGATGATCAGCACGAACAGCACGGCGCCGAGCAGCGCCGGCTTCTTGCCCAGGGGCGAGTCGCAGAGGAAGTCGTAGATGAACCAGCCGGCGATCAGCGAGCCGATACCGATGGCCACGCCTTCGGCACCGCTGAGGGTGCTGCCGGGTGCCAGCAGGTACAGGGTCGGGTTCCAGTAGAACACCACGCACAGCAGGGCGATCCCGGACATCCAGGTGAAGTAGGCTTCCCATTTGAACCAGTGCAGGTTCTCGGGCATCTTCGGCGGGGCCAGCTTGTATTTTTCCAGGTGGTAGATACCACCACCGTGGATGGCCCAGAGGTCACCCGACAACCCATCGCGCGGGTTGCTTCGGTTCAGGTGGTTCTCCAGCCAGACGAAGTAGAACGATGCACCGATCCAGGCCACGCCGGTGATCATGTGAACCCAGCGAATGCTCAGGTTCAGCCATTCGTGAAGGTGTGCTTCCACAGTATATACCTCTCGCCAGTCACCGTTCAGGGACTGCACGAAACACTTCTGCGCGGCGATCATGCAGCGTTGAAAACAGGCTCGGAATGCTCATTTGCAATGAGCAAACTCCGCTTCCTCGCCTGTTTTCGCCTTGCCTGATCGCCGCTCGAAGCATTTCGTACAGCCCCTCGGATGACCGACCCTTTCTTATTGGTGGGGATTGAGGATCAACATCTGTTCCTCGGGGAAGTAATGCTCATCGCAGTTGTTGCCGGAACCACTGCGATCAACCACCAGGAAGTCATCCCGCTTTTCGATCGTCAGCACCGGGTGGTGCCAGACGCCGCGATGGTAATTGATGCCCTGCCTGCCATTGCTGCGGAAGGCGCGGACCAAGCCTGATACAGGTGCATCGCCAAGTGGCGCGACCACGACCAGAAAGGGGTTGCCGAGCAGCGGGATGAAAGCCTGGCTGCCCAGCGGATGGCGTTCCAGCATGCGCACGGTCAGCGGCATCTCCAGCGCGTCGGCGCGGAAGATGCTGATGATCGCCTTGTCTTCAGGCTCGGCGGTCTCGACCGTGGCGAGCTTGTGGAAGCGCATGGTCGAGCCGTTGTTGATCATGAAGTGGTCGCTGCCGTCGGTTTCGATCACGTCACCGAAGGGGGCGAAGGCTTCTTTGGTCAGGGGCTCGATCATCAGGGTGCGCATGCGGTTATCTCTTCTATTCGTTGTTGGGTGGGTTGGCTTGCCGGCCAGGCCCTGGGTGCGGACGCGTCACGCACTCGGGCCAGGACGGGGTTCAACCCTCAAAGCTGAAGCAGGCGGAACAGGGCAATCAGGTTGATCTGGGCCAGGGCTTCCTTGAACTCGGCATCGGTGTCGTTGTGGATGCGTTTTTCGAAGGAGGCGAGGATCTGGTGCCGGTTGCTGCCCTTGACCGCCATGATGAACGGGAACTGGAACTTGGCCTTGTAAGCGTCGTTGAGCTCGGTGAAACGGGCGAACTCTTCAGCGGTGCACTGGTGAATACCGGCGCCGGCCTGCTCGTTGGTGCTCGATTCGGTCAGCTCGCCCTGGATGGCGGCCTTGCCGGCCAGGTCCGGGTGAGCGTTGATCAGTGCCAGCTGGTCGGCGTGGTTGGCGCTGAGGAGGATGTCGCTCATGCGCTGATGCAGCGCCTCGATCTCGTCCAGCTCGGCCAGTTGCCCCAGGTCGTAGGCTTTCTCGGCGACCCACGGCGAGTGCTCGTAGATGTCGGCGAAGGCCGCGACGAAGGCGGCGCGGTCGAGGGTGGAGGGCTTGAGGGTCTTGAAGGCGGTCATCAGGCGTTCTCTTTCTTGTACGGGTGGGTGGCGTGCCAGTGGCGGGCGATGTCCACGCGACGGGCGAACCAGACCTGCTCGTGGCTCTTGGCGTAGTCGACGAAGCGCTTGAGCGCGGCCAGGCGCGCCGGGCGGCCGACCAGGCGGCAGTGCAGGCCGATGGAGAGCATCTTCGGCGCCTCGGCGCCTTCCTCGTAGAGCACGTCGAAAGCGTCCTTGAGGTACTGGAAGAACTGCTCGCCGCAGTTGAAGCCCTGTACCTGGGTGAAGCGCATGTCGTTGGTGTCGAGGGTGTAGGGGATCACCAGGTGCGGCTTGCCGGTCGGGTTGCTCGGCTCCCAGTAGGGCAGGTCGTCGTCATAGGTGTCGCTGTCGTAGAGGAAGCCGCCTTCCTCCATGACCAGGCGCCGGGTGTTCGGGCCGGTGCGGCCGGTATACCAGCCCAGTGGGCGTTCGCCGGTGAGTTCGGTGAGGATGCGGATGGCTTCGAGCATGTGCTCGCGCTCTTGCGCTTCATCCATGTACTGGTAGTCGATCCAGCGGTAGCCGTGGCTGCAGATCTCGTGGCCGGCCTCGACCATGGCGCGGATCACGTCGGGGTGGCGCTGGGCGGCCATGGCCACGGCGAAGATGGTCAGCGGCACGCCGCTGTCCTTGAACAGCTTGAGCAGGCGCCATACGCCGGCGCGGCTGCCGTATTCGTAGAGCGACTCCATGCTCATGTTGCGCGCGCCCTGCAGCGGCTGGGCGGCGACCATTTCGGAAAGGAACGCTTCGGACTCTTTGTCGCCGTGCAGGATGTTGCGCTCGCCACCTTCTTCGTAGTTGAGCACGAAGGACAGTGCAATGCGGGCATTGCCCGGCCATTGCGGATGAGGTGGGTTGTTGGCGTAACCGATCAGGTCGCGAGGGTAGTCAGCGCTCACTGCAGTCTTCCTTCTTGTACGTATGTGCGAGTGGTGGGCGGGCCGCGTCGGGATGTCGCACCACCGGATGGGCTGATTGTATACAACTTCTTAAATACTTTGTAAGCCTGTTTTTCCGCATTTCTTCCCATTTGTCGCCTGAGAATGGCTTGCAAGAAACCTGCCTGATTGGTCAGCTAATGCCGCGAGGGTCGGCATCGGGCGTGTCTTTGCGACTGATGGAGTGTTCGAGGAGCCTTGACCTTGGATGCAGAAAAAATTGTGTACAATCTATCGCTAAACTGTCTTAATGGCTGCATTCCCGCACGGTGCCAGCCTGTTGCCGTGTATTTTTTGCCCACGTAGACGACAAGAGGCGACAAGCAAATGGGACGTTTGACCACACACGTACTGGACGCCGCGCATGGCTGCCCGGGCAGCTCGATCAAGGTCGAGTTGTACCGCGTCGAAGGCCAGCAACTGGAACTGGTGAACACCGCCCTGACCAACAGCGATGGCCGCGTTGACGCGCCGCTGCTGCAGGGTGACGACTACCGCACCGGCGTCTATCAATTGCAGTTCAGCGCCGGTGACTACTACCGCGCCAAGGGTGTGAAGCTGCCGGACACCGCGTTCCTCGACGTGGTCGTGCTGCGCTTCGGCATCGACGAGCAGCAGGAGCACTACCATGTGCCGCTGCTGATCTCGCCGTACAGCTATTCGACCTATCGTGGAAGCTAGTTGGTCGCTAGAAGAATCTTCGTAGGTCCTTGGCCCGCTCTCACACTGGCGGGCTTTTTTTCGTTCGTAGCCCTACTCCCTGACTCTCTCTGCGGTGCTGTAAAAATTCAATGCTCTTCCGGTTTTCAATGCAGCTATGTCCGCGCCTCCAGCCGTCGCTGCGCCGAGCAGGTGGCCGACTACAGCGGTTGCTATGGTTCCGGGTGTGATTTTTGCTGCAACCGCTTCGGGAGCACCGTTGAATTCCAGCCAGGTGGATGCCATCTCGAGATGGGCGACGACAGAGGGCGTTTCACCCCTATTCGCCCGTTGCACGGTTTCTGCGTAACGAGTCTGGAGATACTGGGGCAGGGGCGGAGCCCCATTACTGTCTTTTGCAATGTAGGCGCCGGCGACGCGCTCTCCAAAAAACGATTTGTTTGGGGCATTGACGATCTGCTGGGCTTCCGGCGTGGCCAAGACGCGTCCCGGTATGGCATCGGGCACGGTATTGCGTAAAAACGAAGTCGTGAACTGTTGATACATCTCTTTGATGAAAGCAATCATGCCGCCAGTGGGATCATGCCTGTTGATGGGGTCGCCAGCGCAATAGGTATAACTATTACTGCCACCTTCATCGAAAGGGCTTAGCGAATCTGGGCTACTGAAACGCATAAGTTGGGTGTTGAACAAGCGATGGCCGTTGCCCAGATAATAATGGCCGGTGAGGGGCTCTGGGATTTGTCCGTTGAAGCCAGTCCTTGGTCCCCCTCTGCATGCCTTGCTTCCGTATGGGGTATACGCGTTTGTGATGGACTGGGCATGTATGACCGAACTGGCTCTGTCTACTGACAAAACATAAGTAAGCATGGCGTTGATACTCTGTTGTCGGATCGCAATGGCCGCTCATGGCGAGTTTTTTCTGCGCTAGTAATAGCGTGCGCGCACTGGATTTACACCTATCAGAACTATCAGAAGGGTGCGCAGGTAAACTTGGTACCTCGGGCCGCTGCCTCTGCCCGAGGTGAGTGGAATGAGTCCCGCTGATCAGAGGAACACAAACTTGGCAATGAAGATCGCGCACAGCACCCACAGGCTGGCCGAGATCTCCTTGAATTTGCCGGTACCTGCCTTGAGCGCCACGTAGCTGATGAAGCCAAGGGCAATGCCGTCTGCCACCGAGAAGGTCAGCGGCATCATGATCACGGTGACGATCGCCGGAATGCTGTCGGTGGCTTCATCCCACTCGATATGCGCCATGCTGCCCATCATCAGCATCGCCACGTAGATCAGCGCGCCAGCGGTGGCATAGGCCGGGATCATCCCCGCCAATGGGGCGAAGAACATCGCCGCGATGAACAGGATCCCCACCACCACGGCGGTCAAACCGGTGCGCCCGCCTGCCGCCACGCCCGCAGCACTTTCCACGTAGCTGGTCACCGGCGGCACGCCGACCACCGCGCCGAACACGCTGGAGGTGCTGTCGGCCTTCAGTGCCCGCGACAGGTTCTCGATGCGCCCGTCCGGTGCCACCAGGTTGGCGCGCTGGGCCACGCCCATCAGCGTGCCGGCGGTGTCGAACATATGCACGAACAGGAACGCCAGCACCACGCTGATCATGCTGACGTTGAACACGCCGACCACGTCCATGGCCATCCAGGTCGGTGCCAGGCTCGGCGGCATCGACACCACCCCGCCGAACTTGACCAGGCCCAGGCCCCAGCCGGCCAGGGTGACGCCGATGATGCTGATCAGGATCGCGCCGAACACCCGCTTGTAGCTGAGGATGGCGATCAGCAGGAAGCACACCGCCGCCAGCAGTGGGCCGGGCTCATGCAGCGAGCCGAGCTTGACCAGGGTTGCCGGGCTGTCGACGATGATGCCGGCGGTTTTCAGGCCGATCAGCCCGAGGAACAAGCCGACGCCGGCCCCCATGGCATGGCGCAGGCTTAGCGGGATGCTGTTGAGCAGCCACTCACGCACGCGCGAAACGGTCAGGAACATGAACAGCACGCCCGAGACGAACACCGCCCCCAGCGCCGTTTCCCAGTTGTAGCCCATGGTGCCGACCACGGTGTAGGTGAAAAAGGCGTTGAGCCCCATGCCCGGCGCCAGGCCGACCGGCCAGTTGGCGTACAGGCCCATCAGCAGGCAGCCGAGGGCGGCGGCGATGCAGGTGGCGACGAATGCCGCGCCGTGGTCGATGCCGGCGTCGGCCATGATGTTGGGGTTGACGAAGATGATGTAGGCCATGGTGATGAAGGTGGTCACCCCGGCGATCAGCTCGGTGCGGACGGTGCTGCCATGCTGCTTGAGTTTGAAAATCCGCTCCAGCCAGCCCGTTTCGAGCGGTGGGACGAGATCCAGCGTAGGTGCTTCGGATTTGCGGCTTTCCACAGCGAGTACTCCTCAAGTCTTTCTTGTTGTTCGAAGCCTGGTCCTGAGCCATGCACTGGGGGGCTTCGCGAGGGGGTGTGGCAGACGTCCGACCAGTTTGTTGACTTTTGGGTCAGGAAGTTGCTCGCAGGATTATGCTTTTGTGTACAAAGAATGCAAATAATGTTTTATCTTTTGTTCCCACGAACTGCCGTACAACGGCTATATAGGTAAAAGGCCACCTGCAGAAACGGGTCAGCCTGTGTACAATGGCGCCATACCTTGGCCCCTTTTCTTCTTCCAGGACTTGCCATCCCCCCGCTGACCGGTATTACAGTCACGGTCCGACTGGCAGATCCTTTGTGCTCGAGAGCCCATGAACGAACAGCTGCAACCTCTGAAAAAACCTGTGCGCACTGGCAAGGCCGGCCGCAGCGGTACCCAGGACGACATCGTCTATGCGCATATCTTCGAGGCGATTCTCGAGCAGCGTCTGGCACCGGGCACCAAGTTGAGCGAGGAAGCACTGGGCGAGATCTTCGGCGTCAGCCGCACCATCATCCGCCGCGCCCTGTCGCGTCTGGCCCATGAAAGCGTGGTGCTGTTGCGGCCCAACCGTGGTGCGGTGGTGGCCAGCCCCACGGTCGAGGAGGCGCGGCAGGTGTTCTTCTCGCGGCGCATGGTCGAGCGCGCCATCACCGAACTGGCCGTGCAGCACGCCACTCTCGAACAGCTCAACGAACTGCGCCAGATGGTCCGCGAGGAGCGTGACAGCTTCTCCCGTGGCGACCGTGGCGCCGGTATCCGCCTGTCCGGCGAGTTTCACCTCAAGCTGGCCGAAGCCGCCGGCAACGCACCGCTGGTGAGCTTCCAGCGCAGCCTGGTGTCGCAGACTTCGCTGATCATCGCCCAGTACGAAAGCGGCAATCGCTCGCACTGCTCGTACGATGAGCACATGCAGCTGATCGATGCGATCGAGGCCCGTGATGCCGAGCAGGCGGTAAGCCTGATGATGCATCACATGGACCATATCGACAGCAAGCTCAACCTCGACGAGGAGAGCGCCTCGGACGATCTGCACGCGGTGTTCTCCCACCTGCTGAAAAAGCCCAAGGCTACTGCCAAGGGTTGATCGTTTGCCTGCCTGAGCGGGGCTGCGAAGCGGCCCCTGGCTTTACTGGCCCTTGGCCAAGGCTCTGCTAGATTTTCCTCAGCAAACCTTCATCAAGCAGTTGGGCTTGCGCAGTCGTTGCGTCCAATTACTTGAGGAATGCTCCATGAGTTCATCCCTGGGTGTGCGCATGGGTGCCGAGCTGGTCGGCACCTTCTGGTTGGTCCTGGGTGGTTGTGGCAGCGCGGTGCTGGCCGCCAGCTCGCCTGTCGGCATCGGTGTCCTGGGTGTCGCCTTCGCTTTCGGCCTTACCGTCCTGACCATGGCATTCGCCATCGGCCATATCTCCGGTTGTCACCTCAACCCCGCCGTGTCGTTCGGGCTGGTGGTGGGGGGACGATTCCCGGCAAAAGAGTTGCTGCCCTACGTGATTGCCCAGGTGATCGGCGCGATCCTCGCCGCGGCGGTGATCTACTTCATCGCCACCGGCAAGGCCGGTTTCGAGGTGGGCAACGGCATGGCGTCGAATGGTTATGGCGAACACTCGCCCGGCGGCTACACCCTGGCCGCGGGCTTCGTCAGCGAAGTGGTGATGACCGCGATGTTCCTGGTGATCATCATGGGCGCCACGGACGCCCGGGCGCCGGCCGGGTTTGCGCCGATCGCCATTGGCCTGGCGTTGACCTTGATCCACCTGATCTCGATCCCGGTCACCAACACCTCGGTGAACCCGGCGCGCAGCACCGGGCCTGCGCTGTTCGTCGGTGGCTGGGCGCTGCAGCAACTTTGGCTGTTCTGGCTGGCACCGCTGATCGGCGCTGCGATCGGCGGTGCATTCTATCGAGGCCTGGCCAAACAACCTTAGCGCTGGTGTACGCAACGCCCGGCGGCGTAGGTCTCGCGCACGGTGCGGTCGTCGCCCAGGGTGGTGAGCACGAACAAGGTCTCCTCGATGCTTTTCGACTGCTGCAGGCGGTAGTCCAGCAGCGGGGTGGCCTTGTAGTCGAGCACCACGAAGTCGGCGTCATTGCCCGGGCGCAGGCTGCCGATGCGGTCCTCCAGGCGCAGGGCGCGGGCGCCGCCGAGGGTGGCCAGGTACAGCGACTTGTACGGGTGCAGGCGCGCGCCTTGCAACTGCATCACCTTGTACGCCTCGTTCAGGGTGTTGAGCAGCGAGAAGCTGGTGCCGGCGCCGACATCGGTGCCCAGGCCGACGTTGACCTTGAAGCGCTCGGCCTGGGGCAGATTGAACAGGCCGCTGCCGAGGAACAGGTTGGAGGTCGGGCAGAAGGCGATGGCCGAACCGGTTTCGGCCAGGCGCTGGCACTCGTCGTCGCACAGGTGCACGCCGTGGGCGAACACCGAGCGCTCGCCGAGCAGCTCGAAGTGGTCGTAGACGTCCAGGTAGCCTTGCTGCTCGGGGAACAGTTCCTTGACCCAGTCGATTTCCTTGAGGTTCTCCGACAGGTGGGTGTGCATGTACACGCCCGGGTGTTCCTTGAGCAACTGGCCGGCCACGCTCAACTGTTCCGGCGTGCTGGTCGGCGCGAAGCGCGGGGTGACCGCGTAGTGCAAGCGGCCCTTGCCGTGCCAGCGCTCGATCAGCATCTTGCTGTCGCGGTAGCTGGACTCGGCGGTGTCGGTGAGGTAGTCGGGGGCGTTGCGGTCCATCATCACCTTGCCAGCGATCATGCGCAGATCCAGGCGCTCGGCCTCCTCGAACAGGGCGTTGACCGACTCGGGGTGCACGCTGCCGAACACCAGCGCGGTGGTGGTGCCGTTGCGCAGCAGTTCGGCGAGGAAGATCTTCGCCACCTGGTCGGCATGGGCCTTGTCGGCGAACTGCTTTTCGCAGGGGAAGGTGTAGGTGTTCAGCCAGTCCAGCAGCTGCTCGCCGTAGGAGCCGATCATGCCAGTCTGCGGGAAGTGGATGTGGGTGTCGATGAAACCCGGGGTGATCAGGGCGTCCTGGTAGTGTTGCACCGGGATGGCGGCGTCGAGGGTTGGCAGCAGCTCGCTGGCATGGCCCAGGGCGCTGATGCGGCCGTCGTCGACCACCAGCAGGCCGTCTTCATAGTATTCGCAGGACGCCTCCAGGCCGACCTCGGCGGGGTCGGCGATGCTGTGCAGGATGGCGGCTCGGTAGGCTTTGCGGGTTGCGCTCATGGGGCTCTCGTCAAAGGGTCTGGCTGCGTCGCGAGGACGGCAGCAACTGGGCGATGGGGCCTGAATTGGCGGCAGCGTCGTGCTGGCCGAAGCAGGCGTTGTAGGTGGCAATGATTTCGGCGGCGATGGACACGGCGATCTCGATCGGCAGCTTGCCCTTGACCTCGGCCAGGCCCATCGGGCAGCGCATGCGTGCCATCAGGGCGTCGTCGAAGCCGCGCTCGCGCAGGCGGTGCTCGAACTTGACCCGCTTGGTCTTCGAGCCGATCAGGCCGAACCAGGTGAAGTCGTTGCGCTTGAGGATCGCGGCGGTCAGTTCCAGGTCCAGCTGGTGGTTGTGGGTCATGACGATGCAGTAGCTGCCGGCGGGCAGGTCGGCAACTTCGTCGACCGGCTCTTCGCTGACGATCTTGCTCACTCCGGTGGGGATGAGCGCGGGGAACTCCTGCTCGCGCGAATCGATCCAGCGCACCCGGCAGGGCAGCGCGGCGAGCAAGGGTACCAGAGCGCGGCCGACATGGCCCGCGCCGAACACGGCGATCTCGGCCTGCACGCCACTCATCGGCTCGAACAGCAGCACGGTGGCGCCGCCGCAGCACTGGCCGAGGCTGGCGCCGAGGCTGAAGCGCTCCAGGTGCGGGGTACTGCGGTGTTCCGCGAGCATCTGGCGTGCGATGTGCAGGGCCTTGAACTCCAGGTGGCCGCCGCCGATGGTGTCGTACAGCGCACTGGCGCTGACCACCATTTTCGAGCCGGCGTTGCGCGGGGTGGAGCCGCGCTCCTCGATGATGGTTACCAGCACGCAGGGTTCGCCACGGGCTTGGTGGTCGGCGAGGGCGTTGATCCATTGGTGCATGTCTTCAGTCCTCCTCGGTCCCCTGTAGGCGCAACCTAAGGTCGCGCCTACAGGGAGCGTGGCGTCAGTGCGTCACGGGCTCCAGTTGCTGTTCGGCAGGCTGCGCCGCGGCCACCGCCTTGCGCATCTGCTCGCAACCCCACAACACCCGCTCCGGCGTCGACGGCGCGTCGATGTTTGGCTGCACGCGGTAGTCGGCGATGCTCGCCACCGCGTCCTTGATCGCGCACCAGGCGGCAATGCCGAGCATGAACGGCGGCTCGCCCACGGCCTTGGAGTGGAACACGGTGTCCTCGGGGTTCTTGCGGTTCTCCACCAGCTTGACGCGCATATCGATCGGCATGTCGGCCACAGCCGGGATCTTGTAGCTGGCCGGGCCGTTGGTCATCAGCTTGCCCTTGGCATTCCACACCAGTTCCTCGGTGGTCAGCCAGCCCATGCCCTGGACAAAACCACCCTCCACCTGGCCGATGTCGATGGCAGGGTTCAGCGAATCGCCCACGTCGTGCAGGATGTCGGCGCGCAGCATCTTGTACTCGCCGGTCAGGGTATCGACGATCACCTCCACGCAGGCGGCGCCGAACGCGAAGTAGTAGAACGGGCGGCCACGGGCCTGGTTGCGGTCGTAGAAAATCTTCGGCGTGCGGTAGAAACCGGTGGTCGACAGCGACACCTGGGCGAAATAGGCCTGCTGGACCAATTGCTCGAAACTGACGATCTGCTCGCGCACGCGCACATGGCCGTTACGGAACTCGACGTCTTCCTCGGTGACGTTGTAGTGCCGGGCCGCGAACTCGGTCAGGCGCTTCTTGAGGATCTCGGCGGCGTTCTGCGCGGCCTTGCCGTTCAGGTCGGCGCCGCTGGAGGCGGCGGTGGGCGAGGTGTTGGGCACCTTGTCGGTATTGGTGGCGGTGATCTGGATACGGATGAAGTCGACCTGGAACACCTGCGCCACCACCTGCGCGACCTTGGTGTTCAGGCCCTGGCCCATCTCGGTGCCGCCGTGGTTGAGGTGGATGCTGCCGTCGGTGTAGATGTGGATCAAGGCACCTGCCTGGTTGAGGAAGGTGGCGGTGAACGAGATGCCGAACTTCACCGGGGTCAGCGCCAGGCCTTTTTTCAGCACCGGGCTGTTGGCGTTGAAGCGGCGGATCGATTCGCGGCGCTCATGGTAGTCGCTGCTGGCTTCGAGCTCGGCGGTCATCTCCTCGAGCATGTTGTGCTCGACGGTCTGGTAGTAGTGGGTGACGTTGCGCTCGGTCTTGCCGTAGTAGTTGGCCTTGCGCACCGCCAGCGGGTCGAGGGCCAGGTGACGGGCGATATGGTCCATCACCTGTTCGATGGCGACCATCCCCTGCGGGCCGCCGAAGCCGCGGTAGGCAGTGTTGGAGGCCGTGTTGGTCTTGCAGCGGTGGCCGTGCACCGTGGCATCGCCCAGGTAGTAGGCGTTGTCGGAGTGGAACATGGCGCGGTCGACGATCGAACCGGACAGGTCCGGCGAGTAGCCGCAGTTGCCCGCCAGGTCGAAATTGATCCCGTGCAGGCGGCCGTTGTCGTCGAAGCCGACGTCATATTCCACGTAGAACGGGTGACGCTTGCCGGTCATGGTCATGTCTTCGACCCGCGGCAGGCGCATCTTGGTCGGCTGGCCGGTCAGGCGCGCGATCACCGCGCACAGGCACGCGGGGCTGGCGGCCTGGGTTTCCTTGCCGCCGAAACCGCCACCCATGCGGCGCATGTCGACGACGATCTTGTGCATCGGCACGTCGAGCACCTCGGCCACCAGCTTCTGTACCTCGGTGGGGTTTTGCGTCGAGCAGTAGACGATCATGCCGCCGTCTTCACCGGGCATCACCGAGCTGATCTGGGTCTCCAGGTAGAAGTGCTCCTGGCCGCCGATGTGCAGGGTGCCCTGGATGCGGTGCGGGGCACTGGCCAGTGCGGCGGCAGAGTCGCCGCGCTGGTGGGTGTGGCTGTCGAGCACGAAGTGCTTCTTGCGCAGGGCTTCGACCACGTCGAGCACCGGCTCCAGGTCTTCGTACTCGACGATGGCGGCCATGGCGGCGCGCCTGGCGGTCTCGAGGTCGCAGGCGGCAACGGCGAGCACCGGCTGGCCGAAGAACTCGACCTTGTCGATGGCCAGCAACGGGTCGCCGGCGACCACCGGGCCGATGTCCTTGAGGCCCGGGATATCTTCGTGGGTGATGGCGATGCGCACCCCTTCGAACTGGTAGCAGGGCGTGGTGTCGATGCGCAGGATGCGCGCATGAGCGCGGTCGGCGGTGCGTGCATAGACGTGCAGCTGGTTGGGGAATTCCAGGCGGTCGTCGATGTACACCGCCTCGCCGGCCACATGCTTGTCGGCGCTGTCGTGCTTGAGGCTGCGGCCGACCCCGGTGGTCAGGTCCTGGCTGAACAGTGCGGCCATCTCGGCCTGGCTCTTGACGGCGTGATGGTTAGACATAGGCGGTCACCCGGGTTTCGATGTGCGGCGTTTGCAGTTCGATGAAGTACTTGCGCAGCAGGTTCTGCGCGGTCAGCAGGCGGTACTCGCGGCTGGCGCGGAAGTCGCTGAGCGGGGTGAAGTCCTCGGCCAGGGCCTGGCAGGCGCGTTCGACGCTGGCCTGGGTCCACGGCTTGCCGCGCAGCGCGGCTTCGCAGGCGCGGGCACGCTTGGGAGTCGCCGCCATGCCGCCGAAGGCGATGCGCACGCCGCTGACCACCCCGTTCTCGATGCTCAGGTTGAACGCCGCGCACACCGCGGAGATATCGTCGTCCAGGCGCTTGGACACCTTGTAGGCACGGAAGGCCCAGTCGTTGCTGGCGCGCGGCACGATGATCTTCTCGATGAACTCGCTGTCCTGGCGTGCAGTGATGCGGTAGTCGATGAAGTAGTCTTCCAGGGCCAGGGTGCGCTGGCGCTCGCCTTGGCGCAGGACGATCTGCGCGTCGAGGGCGATCAACAGAGGTGGCGAGTCACCGATTGGCGAGGCGTTGCCGATATTGCCGCCGAGAGTGCCCTGGTTGCGGATCTGCAGCGAGGCGAAGCGGTGCAGCAGGTCGCCGAAGTCGGGGTATTCCTCGTTGAGCGCGGTGTAGCAGTCAGTCAGCGGCGTGGCGGCGCCGATCTCCAGATGGCTGGCGGTCTTGTCGATGCGCTTGAGTTCGGCGACGTGGCCGACATAGATCATCACCGGCAGGGTGCGGTGGAACTGGGTGACTTCCAGCGCCAGGTCGGTACCCCCGGCCAGCAGGCGCGCCTCGGGGTGCGAGCTGTACAGGTCGGCCAGGTCGGCCACGGTCAGCGGCACCAGGCAGCGCTTGTCGCCGCTATTAAGCTCGCCGGTCTGTTGCGGGGCGATGGCCTTGAGGCGAGCGATGGTCCGCGCCTGCTGAGCGTCGAACTGGTCGCGGCAGGGGCGTGCGCAGCTCTGCTCGGCAGCCTCGAGGATCGGCCGGTAGCCGGTGCAGCGGCACAGGTTGCCGGCCAGGGCCTCCTGGGCCTGGTGCAGGTCGTGGCCTTGGCTGTTCTTCTGCAGGGCGAACAGCGACATGACGAAACCAGGGGTGCAGAAGCCGCACTGCGAGCCATGACAGTCGGCCATGGCCTTTTGCACGCTGTGCAGTTCGCCCTGGTGCTTGAGACCCTCGACGCTGATCAGTTGCTTGCCGTGCAGGGCGGAGACGAACGTCAGGCACGAATTGAGGCTGCGATAGCGGATATCGTCGCCACCCTGGGCGTTTTCGACAAGTTCGCCGACGACCACGGTGCAGGCGCCGCAGTCGCCGCTGGCGCAGCCTTCCTTGGTGCCGGGTTTGCCCAGGTGCTCGCGCAGGTACTGCAGCACCGTCATGTTCGGGTCCAGGGCATGCTCGCTGCGCAGCTCCTGGTTGACGAGAAACTGGATCACGGGGGAGGGCCTCGCAATGGTTTTATTGTTGTTCCGGCGGACTCTAAGCAACGGCTGACCTTCGGGTCAATAATTTTCTGACTCAAAGGTCAAGAATTTGCGCGGAGTCTTACCGGACCGCCTCTTCGAGCCTTTTCCAAAGCATAGTTCGCGCCGTGTAGGAAAGTTGACCCGTCAGTCGCAGAAAGCGCGTCGTCCCGCTGCGCGAGCGCCTGGCAAGTGCGCTACAATCGCGCCCTTGTGCACAGCTACCCAGATTGCGAAGGAAAACCATGACGTTCAAGGCGCCGGACAGCCTCTCCGAGCAAATTGCCCACTACCTGGCCGAGCGGATCATCCGCGGCGAACTCGCACCTGGCGAGCGCATCCAGGAGCAGAAGGTCACCCAGGCCCTTAACGTCAGCCGCGGTTCGGTACGCGAGGCGCTGCTCATCCTCGAGCGCCGGCACCTGGTGGCCATCCTGCCGCGCCGTGGCGCCCATGTGACCGAACTCGACGAGAACAGCGTGCGCAGCCTGTGCGCCCTGATGGGCGAGTTCTACATCCTGCTGGGCAACGCCGTTGCCCAGCATTGGCGCACCGAGGGCGACCTGCGCCCGTTCCTGGACATCCAGCAGCGCCTCAAGCAGGCCCATGCCGGCAAGGACATCAAGGCCTTTGTCGGCGACAGCTTCGCGGTGATGCGCGCCGCGTATCCGTTCGCCAACAACCCGTACCTGCAGGAAACCGTCGAGAACCTGCAGCCGGCCATGAGCCGCGCCTACTACCTGGCCCTGGACCAGCGCCAGGCCAACATGGTCGATTACCTGGAGCTGTTCGCCCGCCTGCTCGAAGCTGTGGTCGCCCGCGACCTGCCGCGCATCCGCGAGGTGCTCACCGCCTATTGCCAGCGCAGTTGCGAACTGGTGCTGGCGGCGCTGGCGCGGGTCTGACCGGTGCGCCTGAAGTGCATCCGCCTGGCCGGGTTCAAGTCGTTCGTCGACCCGACCACGGTCAACTTCCCCAGCAACATGGCCGCCGTGGTCGGCCCCAACGGCTGCGGTAAATCCAACATCATCGACGCGGTGCGCTGGGTGATGGGCGAGAGTTCGGCGAAGAACCTGCGTGGCGAGTCGATGACCGATGTCATCTTCAACGGCTCCACCAGCCGCAAGCCGGTCAGCCAGGCCAGCATCGAGCTGGTGTTCGACAACAGCGACAACAGCCTGGTGGGCGAGTACGCCGCCTACGCCGAGATCTCGATCCGCCGCAAGGTCACCCGCGACGGGCAGAACACCTATTACCTGAACGGCACCAAGTGCCGGCGTCGTGACATCACCGATATCTTCCTCGGCACCGGTCTGGGGCCGCGCAGCTATTCGATCATCGAGCAGGGCATGATCAGCAAGCTGATCGAGGCCAAGCCCGAGGAGTTGCGCAACTTCATCGAGGAAGCGGCGGGCATCTCCAAGTACAAGGAGCGTCGCCGCGAGACCGAGAGCCGCATCCGCCGTACCCAGGAAAACCTCGCGCGCCTGACCGACCTGCGCGAAGAGCTGGAACGCCAGATCGAGCGCCTGCACCGCCAGGCCCAGGCTGCCGAGAAATACCGTGAGTACAAGGCCGAGGAACGTCAGCTCAAGGCACGCCTGTCGGCTCTGCGCTGGCGCGACCTGGATGAGCGGGTGCGCCAGCGCGAGACGGTGATCGGCGACCAGGAGGTCGCCTTCGAGGCGCTGGTGGCCGAACAGCGCAACGCCGACGCCAGCATCGAGCGACTGCGCGACGGTCACCATGAGTTGTCCGAACGCTTCAACCAGGTGCAGGGCCGCTTCTATTCGGTGGCTGGCGATATCGCCCGCGTCGAGCAGAGCATCCAGCACGGCCAGCAGCGTCTGCGCCAGTTGCAGGACGACCTGAAGGAGGCCGAGCGCAGCCGCCTGGAAACCGAATCGCACCTGGGGCATGACCGCACCTTGCTGGCGACCCTCGGCGAAGAATTGGCGATGCTCGAACCGGAGCAGGAGCTGACCCTGGCCGCGGCCGAGGAAGCCGCCGCGACCCTGGAGGAAGCTGAGCTCGGCATGCACGGCTGGCAGGAGCAATGGGACGGCTTCAACACCCGCTCCGCCGAGCCGCGCCGTCAGGCCGAGGTGCAGCAGGCGCGCCTGGCGCAGCTCGAATCCAGCCTGGAGCGCCTGGCCGAGCGCCAGCGCAAGCTGGGCGAGGAGGGTGAGCAGCTCGGTGGTGATACCCAGGACACCGAGACGTTTGATCTGGGCGAGCAAGTGGCCAGCAGCGAGTTGCTGCTCGAAGAGCTGCACCTGCAAGAGCAGCAGGTGGTCGAGCGCCTGGAAGGGTTGCGCGAACACCTGCAGCAGACCAGCCAGGCACAACAGCAACAGCAGGGTGATCTGCAGCGCCTGGGCGGGCGTCTGGCCTCGCTGGAGGCTTTGCAGCAGGCGGCGCTGGAGCCCGGTGTGGGGGCCGCCGACTGGCTGCGCGCCCAGGGCCTGGAGCAGCGCCCGCGCCTGGCCGAGGGGCTGCGGGTCGAGCCCGGCTGGGAGCTGGCGGTGGAAACGGTGCTTGGCGCCGACCTGCAGGCAGTGTTGCTGGATGACTTAGCCGGCCTGGACTTCGCCGCGCTGGAGCAGGGCGATCTGCGCCTGCTGCTGGCCGGGGGCGAGGGCCCGCGTGTTCCCGGCAGCCTGCTCGACAAGGTCGAGGGGCGGGCCGACCTGTCGGCCTGGCTGGGGCAGGTCAGGCCGGTTGAAACGCTGGAGCAGGCGTTGGCGCAGCGGGCGTCACTGGTTGCTGGGCAAAGCCTGGTCAGCCGCGACGGATACTGGGTGGGGCGGCATTTCCTGCGGGTCAGCCGCGGTGGTGAAGCCCAGGGCGGCGTGCTGGCCAGGGGCCAGGAAATCGAACGCCTGGCCCAGGAACAACTGGAGCAGGAAGCGTCGCTCGAACAGCTCGACGAGCAACTGCAGCGTCTGCGTGAACAACAGCTCGACCTGGAGGAGCAGCGCGAGCAATTGCGCCGTCGCAGCCAGGACGAGAGCCGCCAGCACGGTGAGCTCAAGGCACGCCTGTCCGCTGGCCGGGCCCGGGCCGAACAGCTTGAACTGCGCCGCCGACGCTTGCACGAAGAGTTGGCCGAGCTCCAGGAGCAGCGTGCCCTGGAGCATGAGCAGTTGGGCGAGGCGCGCCTGCTGTTGCAGGAGTCCCTCGACCTGATGGCCGCGGACACCGAACAGCGCGAGCAACTGATGGCGCGCCGCGACACCCTGCGCGAAGGTCTCGACCGGGTCCGCCAGGAGGCCCGCCAGCACAAGGATCATGCCCATCAACTGGCCGTGCGCCTGGGCTCGTTGCGCGCCCAGCACGATTCCACCCGCCAGGCGCTCGAGCGCCTGGAGCAGCAGGCCGCGCGCCTGAACGAGCGTCAGGAGCAACTGAACCTGAATCTCGAGGAAGGCGAGGCACCGCTCGAAGAGTTGCGCCTGAAGCTTGAGGAACTGCTCGAGCGCCGCATGAGTGTCGACGAAGAAATGCGCCAGGCGCGGCTGCACATGGACGAGGCGGACCGCGAACTGCGTGATGCCGAGCGCCGCCGCACCCAGGCCGAGCAGCAGGCTCAACTGCTGCGTGGCCAGCTGGAGCAGCAGCGCCTGGAGTCCCAGGGGCTGGATGTGCGGCGCAAGACCTTGCAGGAACAACTGCTCGCCGACGGCTACGATCTTCAGGGCGTGCTCGCCACGCTCGAGGCCGAGGCCAGCGAGCAGGGCACCGAGCAGGCGCTGGAGCAGGTCGAGGCGCGTATCCAGCGCTTGGGCGCGATCAACCTGGCGGCCATCGAAGAGTACGAGCAGCAGTCCGAGCGCAAGCGCTACCTGGATGCCCAGGACGCCGATCTGGTCGAGGCACTGGAGACCCTGGAAAACGTCATCCGCAAGATCGACAAGGAAACCCGCAACCGCTTCAAGGATACCTTTGATCAGATAAATGCCGGATTACAGGCACTTTTCCCAAAAGTTTTCGGTGGCGGCAGCGCTTATCTGGAACTGACGGGCGAAGATCTACTCGATACAGGGGTGACGATAATGGCGCGCCCGCCGGGCAAGAAGAACAGCACCATCCATCTGCTGTCCGGCGGCGAGAAGGCATTGACGGCCTTGGCCCTGGTGTTCGCCATCTTCAAGCTGAACCCGGCGCCGTTCTGCATGCTCGACGAGGTCGACGCGCCATTGGATGACGCCAACGTCGGGCGCTATGCGCGCCTGGTCAAGGAAATGAGCGAAACCGTGCAGTTCATCTACATCACTCACAACAAGATCGCCATGGAAATGGCCGACCAGCTGATGGGGGTGACCATGCACGAGCCGGGTTGTTCACGTCTTGTAGCAGTTGATGTGGAAGAGGCTATGGCCATGGTCGACGCCTAGGGTCTGTTCGAAATGTGTCTGCGCGAAGGCCAGACAAGGCGAAACGGGGGGAGGAACGGCCGGGGTCGCGCCCGACTGTACTGGAGTACATGAGCATTCCGAGCCCCGTTTCAACGCAGTATGGGCGAGTGCAGATACATTTCGGACAGAGCCTAAGGGGTAAAGAAAGGGTGTGAACATGTAGGCAAAAGCCTCAGCAGACGCGACAGACGGTGTAAAGTTGCCTTTGGTCGTGCTAGCTTAATGTCACTTGTTTTTTGCGTGGGTAAAACGCCTGTCAGAACATAGAGTTGGCGCCACGTGTTAAAGGCCTTTGAAGCCTTTGTTTTCAAGCATATTTTTTATAGAGGCACGGGATTACATGGAAATCGGTCTGCGCGAGTGGCTGATCGTCATCGGCATCATTGTCATCGCCGGTATTCTTTTCGACGGCTGGCGCCGCATGCGCGGCGGCAAGGGCAAGTTGAAGTTCCGTCTGGACCGTAGCTACGCCAACGCCCCGGACGACGACAGCGGCGGCGCCGAGGTGCTCGGCCCTTCGCGTGTACTGGAAACCCATAAAGAGCCCGAGCTGGATGAGAGCGACCTGCCATCGGTCAGCGCTCCAGTGCGTGAGCGCGAACGCGAGCGTGAAGCCAAACCGGCCAAGGCCAAGCGCGGCAAGCGCAACAACAGCGAGCAGCAACAGGGCGACCTGAAGCTGGCCGCCGAGCCGCGTGAGCCGGACCTGTTCGATACTGGCGACGACGACTTCGCCGCCGACAACACCCGCAACAGCGGTTTTACTGCCGCGTCCACGCCAGCCAAAGAGCTGCCGCCGGCCGAAGAAGTGCTGGTGATCAGCGTCATCTCCCGCGACGAAGGCGGCTTCAAGGGGCCGGCGCTGTTGCAGAACATCCTGGAAAGCGGCCTGCGCTTCGGCGAGATGGACATCTTCCATCGCCACGAGAGCATGGCCGGCCACGGCGAAGTGCTGTTCTCCATGGCCAATGCGGTCAAGCCCGGCGTGTTCGACCTGGACGACATCGACCATTTCAGCACCCGTGCGGTGAGCTTCTTCCTTGGCCTGCCAGGCCCGCGCCACCCCAAGCAGGCCTTCGACGTAATGGTCGCCGCCGCCCGCAAGCTGGCCCACGAGCTCAATGGCGAACTCAAGGACGACCAGCGCAGCGTGTTGACCGCCCAGACCATCGAGCACTACCGCCAGCGTATCGTCGAGTTCGAGCGCCGCGCCCTGACGCAGAAACGCTGACCGACCCGAGCGGGCGGACCCTGCCTCGGTCCGCGCCGCGATGATTGAAACGAAAGAGCAGCCAGGGGCTGCTCTTTTGCTTTGCAAGAGAAGACCAGGAATGAACGCCGAATCCCGAATCCATGAACTGCGCGCCGAACTCGACCAGCACAACTACCGCTACTACGTGCTCGACGAACCCAGCGTGCCTGATGCCGAGTACGACCGCCTGTTCAATGAACTCAAGGCGCTGGAAGCCGAACATCCGCACCTGGTGACTCCGGATTCGCCGACCCAGCGCGTCGGTGGTGCGGCACTGGCGGCCTTCAGCCAGGTACGTCACGAGATACCGATGCTCAGCCTGGGTAACGCCTTCGAGGAAGACGACCTGCGCGACTTCGGCCGCCGCGTGGTCGAAGGCCTGGACCTGCCGGGCGGCGATCAGGCGGCGGTGGACTACAGCTGCGAGCCCAAGCTCGACGGCCTGGCGGTGAGCCTGCTGTACCGCGACGGCCAGTTGGTGCAGGGCGCCACCCGCGGCGACGGCACTACCGGTGAGGACATCAGCGCCAACGTGCGTACCGTGCGCAACATCCCGCTCAAGCTGCAGGGCGAGGGCTGGCCGGCGGTGCTGGAAGTGCGCGGCGAGGTGTACATGAGCAAGGCCGGTTTCGACCGGCTCAATGCGGCCCAGGCCGAGGCCGGCGGCAAGACCTTCGCCAACCCGCGCAACGCCGCCGCCGGCAGCCTGCGCCAGCTGGACTCGAAGATCACCGCCAGCCGCCCGCTGGAGTTCTGCTGCTATGGTGTCGGCCAGGTGTCCGAGCCGTTTGGCGACAGCCATATCGGTATCCTGGAGAAACTCAAGACCTGGGGGCTGCCGATCAGTCGCGAGCTCAGGCACGCCGCTGGTATCGACGAGTGCCTGGCCTATTACCGGGACATCGGCGCGCGCCGCAACAGCCTGCCCTACGAGATCGATGGGGTGGTGTTCAAGGTCAATGCCCTGTCCTCCCAGCGTGAGTTGGGTTTCCGTGCCCGTGAGCCGCGCTGGGCGATCGCCCACAAGTTCCCGGCCATGGAAGAGCTCACCGAGGTGCTCGATGTCGAGTTCCAGGTCGGGCGTACCGGCGCGGTGACTCCGGTCGCCCGCCTCAAGCCGGTGAAGGTGGCCGGCGTGACGGTGTCCAACGCCACCCTGCACAACATGGACGAGATCGCCCGGTTGGGCCTGCGTATCGGCGACACGGTGATCATCCGCCGTGCCGGTGACGTGATCCCGCAGGTCATGCAGGTGGTGCTCGAGCGCCGCCCCGAAGGCGCGCGTGCGGTGCAGGTGCCGAGCCAATGCCCGGTGTGCGGCTCGCAGGTCGAGCGCACTCAGCTGGTCAAGCGCAGCAAGGGCAA
Organism: Pseudomonas sp. FW305-96; assembly: GCF_058783825.1. Taxonomy (NCBI): domain Bacteria; kingdom Pseudomonadati; phylum Pseudomonadota; class Gammaproteobacteria; order Pseudomonadales; family Pseudomonadaceae; genus Pseudomonas; species Pseudomonas sp. FW305-96. The sequence goes on along the minus strand of NZ_JBYSYW010000038.1, from coordinate 24,683 downwards.
GGAAACCACCAGCGAAGGCGCGGTGTACCGCTGTGTGGGGCGCCTGAGCTGCGCCGCCCAGCTCAAGCAGGCGATCATCCATTATGTGTCGCGTCGCGCCATGGACATTGATGGGTTGGGCGAAAAGAGCGTCGAGCAACTGGTCGATGAAAACCTGATCCGCTCGCCGGCCGACCTCTACAAGCTGGAATTCGAGCAAGTGGTCGCCCTTGAAGGCTTTGCCGAGGTCTCCAGCCGCAAGCTGCTCGAAGCCATCGAGGCCAGCAAACGCCCGAGCCTGGCGCGTTTCATCTACGCCCTGGGCATCCCCGATGTCGGCGAGGAGACCGCCAAGGTCCTGGCCCGCTCCCTGGGCAGCCTGGCGCGGGTGCAGGTGGCGCTGCCGCAGGTGCTGACCTACCTGCCGGACATCGGCCTGGAGGTCGCCTACGAGATCCATAATTTCTTCGAGGACGAACACAACCGTGCGGTGATCAAGCAGTTGCTGGACAGCGGTATGCAACTGCAGGATGAAGGTGAACTGGGCGCCGAGTTCGCCGCCAGCACCACCCTCGCCGGGATGCTCGCCAAGCTCGATATCCCGTCGGTCGGCCCGACCGGCGCCGAGAAGCTGGTAGACAAGCTGGGCACCCTGGACAAGATCATCGCCGCCGATGGCATCGACTTGCGCCAGGCCCTGAATACCAAGGCCGCCGACGGGGTACGCGAGTTCTTCAAGGTTGAGGCCAACCAGCAGTTGGCCCGCGCCATCGAAGCCCAGTTGCTGGAGTTCGGCATGCACTGGTCGTGCGAGAAGAAATCCGCCGAAGGTTTGCCGCTGGCCGGCCAGACCTGGGTGCTGACCGGTACCCTGGAGCGCATGAGCCGCGATATCGCCAAGGAGAAGCTGGAAAGCCTGGGGGCCAAGGTGGCGGGCTCCGTGTCCGGCAAGACCCATTGCGTGGTGGCCGGGCCCGGCGCCGGCTCCAAGTTGGCCAAGGCCGGTGAGTTGGGCGTGTCGGTGATGGACGAAGAGGCGTTCGTGGGCTTCCTTGCGGAGCGCGGAATCGACGTCTGAAGGTCAGGGCGTTATCGCAGGGGTGTGCCTGACCCTGCGATGGCTTTTCCACAAGTCCTTGAGAAATGATGGTTTTTTCTCGATCAAAGGTTGTAACTTCTCGCTGGCGTTGTACAATGGCGCGGCTCGTCAGCTGGCGAGCCGTCGTGGTGGCCCCATCGGTCCCCCCGCATTGATTACCCGTTAACCTGGTCAGGCCCGGAAGGGAGCAGCCATAGCGGGAACATCGAGTGCCGGGGTGTGGCTGGTGGGGCCGCCTCCATTTTGGGCGCAGGGTTTTTCCGGCGTACCTGTCAGGCGTCGCACATCAGACGCGTTTCTTTACACCCTCGCACTGTTTTCCGCCTGCACGATCCCGCGCAGCGCCTTATCATGCATCCCATCGTGTCGGCCCATTCGGCCAGGAGATAGCGACCGTGGAACATGTCGACGACCTCACCCGCCAGAAGATTCGCGAGTGGCAGCTGCGCCGCCTGGAAATAAAGGACCAGATGGCCGCCAGTCCCGAGCGCGTGCTGGAGTTGTCCCAGGTGCTCGACCAGATGGAAGAAGAGCACGAGCGCATCCTCGAGGAAGCGGCTGCGCCAGTGGCGGTGAAGGCTGACGCGGTGGCCTTGGAACTGCAGGTGTCGGCGCGCTCGGTGCGTGACTTGCGCAAGCTGCTGGAGCTGGCCCTGCATGAGCTCGATGGCGTGCTCGACGCACCGCAGGCGGGTGTCAGCCATCCCGGCGACATGTCTGGGTCGTTGGGTGCCTACCGCTTCGACCTGGTGGTGGGGCAGGCCGCTGAATCCGACAAACCTTGAGTGATCCCCGGACCCGTACCGACATGCAGCCCGAGCACTTCGACTTTTCCCATCCGGTGTACCTGCCGGTTACCGCAGAGGTGTGCCAGGCCTTGCTGGCCGACGGCGCGCTGGCGCTCGACACCCTGGGCGAGCCGGAGTTGGCGGCAGTGCTGGTGATCCAGAACCTGGCCCAGGCACAGGGTCAGGTCGATGCGCGGGCGGCGGAAAAGGTGCTGGGCAAGCTCTTGGCGTGGGCGGTAGATGGCGTGCACTCGCCTGGCGTGGGGTTGTTGTCTGAGGCCCGTAGGCTGTTCGATGCGCGCAAGCTCTATTTCGGCCTTGAGGTGATCAAGGGTTCGAAGCTGCGTCTGCTCGACGCGGAGCAGGTCCAGGCGCGGGAATACCTGCTGGCCGATGGCAAGTGGGATTTCGACTACCGCATTCGCCTGCATCACAGCGACAACCCGTTCAGCCAGCGGGTGACCACCGGCTTCGATACCGAACGCTGGCTGACCGTCGAGCAGGACAAGCTGCTCAAGGTTATCCAGGCCAACCTCGACGAAGACATCCACGTGCAGGGCTATGCCGGGATCGGCAAGAGCTACCTGCTCGGCGCGCTCATGGACTGCCTGCCCCGTGGTCGGGTGCTGGCCCTGGCGCGCACGCCGGCCAAGCTCGGCGCCTTGCGTCGGCGCATGGGGCTGGATGAGCAGGCCAAGGTCGGCATGACCTTCGGCCAGTTCGCCCGGGCCCTGCTCAAGGATACCCGGTCAGTTTCCGCCCGGACGGCGCAGCGCGGTCCTGGCAAGCGCAGGCTGGCCGAGGAACTGGGGATCGTCGGATTGCGCCAGTACGACGCCGAGCATGCCCTGGACATCTGCCTGGAAGTGCTGCGCAACTACTGCGATTCGCGGGATTACAGCCTGTCGAATCGTCATCTGCCGTATTTTCGCCAAGCACTCTCCGGCGTCGATACCCAGGTCCTGCTCGAGTACGCCAGCCGGCTATGGCGCTACCTGGAGGCGCAACCGGCCTGGGGCGCGCAGACCGGGTTCGAGGCGTTGCTGCTGCTCAAGCGAGCGAGCCTGACTGGCTGCAGCGTGCCAGGGCGCTTCAGCCACGTGATCATCGACGAGAGCCAGGACGTGCCGGCCTCGCTGCTGCAAGTCATCGAGCGGGGCCGCCAGGTGCTGATCACCCTGGGTGACGAATACCAGAAGGCCTCCGGCGAGGTGGTCAGGCGTGAGCGTCAGGTACGGCAGAAGGACATGGCCTTTGCCGTGCGCTCCGGACCCAAGGTAGAGCGCCTGATCAACCCGTTGATCGGTGTGCACTCGAAGAAGTCCAAGGTCGCGTTCGAGGCCGCACGGCATGTCGATGTCGGTATCGAGCACTTCCCCGAAGGGTTCATCCCTCCCGAGGGCTGCGTGGTGCTGACCGCCTCGTGCTGGGACACGATGCGCTGGGCCATGGAAATGGCCGAGTCCAATTGCTTGTTGAACTTCCCCGATTGGCCTCAAATGCGCCGCTTCATGGCCACGGCAATCGGCCTGTTCAGGGCTGCGTTCTATGCGCCTGGGCAGGACGCCGAGGGGCCGCATCCGTACTTCGCGCACCTGCTCGATTGGCAGCAGGTGCGCGAGTCCGAGCGTTTCGATGCCGCGTTCCTCTGGGTCGAGGCGCGCCTCGAGGCGGGTTTCAAGCTTGCAGACCTGACGCTGCTGGACGCACGCATCGCTGCACGGCCCGACAGCCTGACGGTGTTGATGGCCGAGGAGGCCGGCGGCCTGGAGTTCGATCAGGTGCTGCTGACACCGGAACTGATGACCACCGACCGCTTCAAGGACGCCTACGCCTTCGATGCCCGGATCTGCGCCGTGTATATCGCCCTGTCGCGGGCGCGTCGGCAGCTGTACCTGCCGTATGACGTGGAGGAGTGGATCAACTACCACAAGGGCCAGCCGTTCCGCGAGTTGCACGGCTACTGAGGCCTCCACGCCTGCCCTGGCTGGCCGACACCTGCATCAGCCGCTGGAAGGTCGGGCATTGCAGATGGTTCTCCTCAGGGCACTGCGCCGCATGGCGCAACCCCTTGCTCATCGCCTGCAGCCGTTTGATCCGGCGGTCGATCTCGTCGGCCTTGGCCAGCAGCAACTCGCGGTCGACCCGTTGCTCGTCAAGCATGGTGGCTACTTCGTCCAGCGAAAAGCCAGCCGCCTGTCCCAGCGCGATCAGCGCCAGGCGCTCGGGGGTGTCTGGCGGGAACTGGCGGCGCTGCCCATGGCTGGCCAGTGATCTGAGCAACCCCTTGTTCGCGTAGTAACGCAATGTCGACGCCGGCACTCCGGTGCGCCTGGCGACATCGGCAATGTCCATTGCAACCCCTCTTGACTTGAAGTTGACTTCAACTTGCATGCTGCTTGGCATCGACCTTTCCGTCAATCTGCCAAGGGCACTCGTCATGACCATCTCCTCGCTTGTGCTTTCCATCCTGTTCATCGGCATCGGCGCCACCCTGGTCATGGATCTGTGGACCCTGTTGCTCAGGCATCTGGGCGTCACCACCCTGAACTACGCCATGGTCGGGCGCTGGGCGGGGCACCTGCTCGAAGGGCGCTGGCGGCATGCGGCGATCGGCAAGGCTGCGCCGGTCAGGGGGGAGCTGGCGTGGGGCTGGCTGCTCCACTACGCCACAGGGTTGGTATTCGCGGCGCTGCTGGCGGCTATTGCAGGGGAGGGCTGGTTGCGGGGGCCGACACTGTGGCCAGCCTTGCTGTTCGGGGTGGTCTCGGTGCTCGTGCCGTTGTGCGTGGTGCAGCCTGCATTGGGGGCAGGGTATTTCGCGACGAACACACCCGCGCCCTTGAAGAGCTGCCTGCGCAGCCTGGCGACGCACTGCGTGTTCGGTTTGGGCCTCTACCTGGCGGCACTGGGTGTCGCGGCTGCGGGTACTTGAGGGCTGTCGTCACCTGCGAACGGATGGGGCTCGCTATAACGCTCGACGATCCGCTGCATTTCCCCGGACTGCTTGATCCGCACCAGCGCCCTGAGCACCGCCTGGGTCGGCAGTGCGGGGTCGTTGCGCACCATGCAGCCCAGCGCCTGTTCTTCAAGCACGGCCAGGGGCTGCAGGCGTTGAGCAAGGGGCAGGGAGCGGTTGTACCACTGCAGCGACAGCTGGTTGCTCACGGCATGGCGCAAGCGCCCGACCTGGAGTTTCTGCAGGACCAGCAACTGATTGCGGCTATCTTCGCGCTGCAGGCGGGCCTGGTTGAACAGCGGCTCGAGCGTGGGGTAGGTGTAGCCGAGTACGGTGCCGATGGCCTGGGGTGGCAGTGCGTCCGGGCTGACGGGGCCGCTGTCGCCGGGGCGGCCGACCAGCAGGTCGCGCTGCTCGATGAGCGGGATGCTCCAGAGATAGTCGCCGGGCCGATCGGTCAGCCATTGCGTGGAAACGTAGCAGCGTACGTCGATTTCGCCGGCCTGCATCGCTTCCTGCAGGCGCAGGCGCGCCAGCACATGGTACTGGGGGCGGGCATCGACCTCCCGGGCGATGGCCTGCATCAGCTCCAACAGGATGCCTTCCGCTGGCTGCTGGTCCTCGATACGCATCAGCGGCATGCTCCAGCTTTCGGCAATGGAGAAGCGCAGCACCGGCGGTTGCGCCAGGCCGTGGGTGGCCCACAACAACAGGATGGCCAGGACTCGCCGCACGCCTCATCCTCCCTGATCCGTCGCCCGTGTGCCCGACACTGAGCTTAGACGAGATCGGCAGGGTGCAATTTCGGCCCCGCTCCGCTAGCATTAGCGCTCTTTCCGCCCGCTCCGGTCACGATGGTTTTTTGATGAGTTATCAGGTTCTTGCACGTAAATGGCGTCCGCGCTCGTTCCGCGAAATGGTCGGCCAGACCCATGTGCTCAAGGCTTTGATCAACGCCCTGGACAACCAGCGCCTGCACCATGCCTACCTGTTCACCGGGACCCGGGGCGTGGGCAAGACCACCATTGCGCGGATCATCGCCAAGTGCCTGAACTGCGAGACCGGCATCACCTCGACGCCGTGCGGTACCTGCTCGGTATGCCGGGAGATCGACGAGGGCCGTTTCGTCGACCTGATCGAGATCGACGCCGCCAGCCGCACCAAGGTCGAGGACACCCGCGAGCTGCTCGACAACGTGCAGTACGCGCCGAGCCGCGGGCGCTTCAAGGTCTACCTGATCGACGAAGTGCACATGCTCTCCACCCACTCGTTCAACGCCCTGCTGAAGACGCTGGAAGAGCCGCCGCCCTACGTCAAGTTCATCCTCGCCACCACCGACCCGCAGAAACTGCCGGCGACCATCCTGTCGCGCTGCCTGCAGTTCTCGCTGAAGAACATGAGCCCGGAGCGCGTGGTCGAGCACCTGACCCACGTGCTGGGCGCCGAGAATGTGCCGTTCGAGGAGGATGCCCTGTGGTTGCTCGGCCGCGCCGCCGACGGCTCCATGCGCGACGCCATGAGCCTGACCGACCAGGCCATCGCCTTTGGCGAGGGGCGGGTGCTGGCCGCCGACGTGCGGGCGATGCTCGGTACCCTCGACCACGGCCAGGTGTATGGCGTGCTCCAGGCCCTGCTCGAAGGCGATGCCCGGGCGCTGCTGGCCGCGGTGCGTGACCTGGCCGAGCAAGGCCCGGACTGGAACGGCGTGCTGTCGGAAATGCTCAATGTGCTGCACCGCGTGGCCATCGCCCAGGCCCTGCCGGAGGCGGTGGACAACGGCCAGGGCGACCGTGACCGCGTGCTGGCGTTGGCCCAGGCCCTGCCGGCCGAAGACGTGCAGTTCTACTACCAGATGGGCTTGATCGGCCGCCGTGACCTGCCATTGGCGCCGGACCCGCGCGGCGGTTTCGAGATGGTCCTGCTGCGCATGCTGGCATTCCGCCCGGCCGATACCGACGACGCACCGAGGCCGGTACTAAAGCCGACGGGGATCAGCCAGGCCACAGCTGATCCGACCCAACCGGTGGCGGCAGCGGCTATGGCCGTGGCGCCGCCCGTTGTCGCCAGCCCTGTGGCTGAAGTGGTCGCGCCGCTGCCTGTGGCTGAGCCATCCATACAGGCCGAGCCCCCAGTTGTGGACGTGCCGGCCGTTGCCGAGGTTGTCGAGGCGCCGCAAGCGCCATCGGAGCCAGAGCCGCAGCCCGTCGAGGAGGTCGTCGGCCTGCCGTGGGAGGAGCCAATCGCCACTCCGGCGCCGGTTGCGCCCGAGCAGTTGCCCGAGCCGGCACCTGCGGTCGAGGCCGCCCGCCAGCAGCCGGACGATGACGAGCCGCCGTTCGATCCGTCGGCCTACAGCCCGGCGGGCATGGAGCGCGACGACGAGCCCCCGGCGGACGAGGACTACTACGCGCCCGACAGCGACCCGGCCGGCTTCAGCTACCTGGACGAGCTGGCCGAGCACGTGCAGGAAGAGGCGACTGCCCAGGCGCCGGAGCCGCTGCCGGCGGCCAGGCCCGCGACCGGCCTGGCCCTGCAATGGCTGGAATTATTCCCACAGTTGCCTGTCTCCGGTATGACAGGCAACATCGCCGCAAACTGTACGCTGATCGCCGCCGAGGGTGATGACTGGCTGTTGCACCTGGACCCAGGGCAGGGCGCGCTGTTCAACTCGACGCAGCAGCGCAGGCTGAACGACGCACTGAATCAGCAATTGGGCCGCGAGATCCGCCTGAAGATCGAGCTGATCCGCCCCGAGCAGGAAACCCCGGCCCAGGCCGCCTCGCGCAAGCGCGCCGAGCGCCAGCATGACGCCGTGGTGTCGATCGAACAGGACCCGCTCATCCAGCAGATGATCCGGCAGTTCGGCGCGACGGTCAGGCAGGATACTATTGAGCCTGTAGACGCCCTGGCCAGCCAGGGCCAATGAACGGATAACCATGCGGCCGGCCCTGTGCCGGGCCGCATCACATGACCCAATCGAGGTATACCCCCATGATGAAAGGTGGCATGGCCGGCCTGATGAAGCAGGCCCAGCAGATGCAGGAAAAAATGCAGAAGATGCAGGAAGAGCTGGCCAATGCGGAAGTCACCGGCCAGTCCGGTGGCGGCCTGGTCAGTGTGGTGATGACCGGTCGCCACGACGTCAAGCGCGTCAGCATCGACCAGAGCCTGATGTCGACCGACGCTGACGACAAGGAAGTGCTCGAGGACCTGATTGCCGCCGCGCTGAACGACGCCGTGCGCAAGATCGAGCAGAGCAGCCAGGAAAAGATGGGCGGCATGACCGCGGGGATGCAGCTGCCGCCCGGTTTCAAAATGCCGTTCTGATCGGCTTCTGGCTTCAAATGGGGAGCAACGGCCCGACGGTCGTTGCTCCCTTGTTCATTCTGTTTCCTGAATTGGCAGGCCTGCACACATGAGCTTCAGCCCCCTGATCCGCCAACTGATCGACGCCCTGCGCATCCTGCCCGGCGTCGGTCAGAAAACCGCCCAACGCATGGCCCTGCAGCTGCTCGAACGCGACCGCAGTGGCGGCACGCGCCTGGCCCAGGCCCTGAGCCAGGCCATGGAAGGCGTCGGTCATTGCCGCCAGTGCCGGACCTTGACCGAGCAGGAACTATGTCCGCAGTGCGCCGACCCACGCCGTGACGACACGCAACTGTGCGTGGTCGAGGGGCCGGTGGATGTGTACGCAGTGGAGCAGACCGGCTATCGCGGTCGCTACTTCGTGCTCAAGGGGCACCTCTCGCCGCTGGACGGGCTGGGGCCGGATGCCATCGGCATTCCGCAGTTGATGGCGCGGATCGAAGAGCAGGGCACCTTCAGTGAGGTGATCCTGGCCACCAACCCCACGGTGGAAGGGGAGGCGACGGCGCACTACATCGCCCAGCTGCTGGCCGAGAAGGGCCTGACTGCCACGCGCATCGCCCATGGCGTGCCGTTGGGGGGCGAGCTGGAGTTGGTGGATGGCGGGACGCTGGCCCATGCATTTGCCGGGCGCAGGCCGATCACGTTGTAAACCTGTAAACGCATCGCGGGGCCAGTCGCATCGGCGACTGGCCCCGCGATCGTTTTGAAGGGGAACTCAGTATTCGCTCAGGGAAAACTCGGTCAGGCAGAAGGTCGGCACCCCGGCCGCCTGCAGGCGACGCGAGCCTTCCAGTTCCGGCAGGTCGATGATCGCCGCCGCCTCGAACACTTGCGCACCGGTGCGGCGCACCAGGTTGGCGGCCGCCAGCAGGGTGCCGCCGGTGGCAATCAGGTCATCGAAGATCAAGACCGAATCCCCATCGCAGAGACTGTCGGCATGCACTTCCAGGAAGGCCTCGCCGTATTCGGTCTGATAGCCCTCGGACAGCACGTCAGCCGGCAGCTTGCCCTGCTTGCGGAACAGGATCAGCGGCTTGTTCAGCTGGTGAGCAATGATCGAGCCAATCAGGAAGCCTCGCGCGTCCATGGCGCCGATATGGCTGAACTCGGCCTCGACATAGCGCTCGATGAACTGGTCGGCGACATAGCGCAGCCCGCGCGGCGACTGGAACAGCGGGGTGATGTCGCGGAAGATCACGCCCGGCTTGGGGAAGTCCATTACCGGGCGGATCAAGGCTTTGAGGTCGAAGGTGTCGCTGTGCATGGGGCGGGTATCCTGGAAAAACTCGGCGTCAGTATACCCTTTTAGCGCGGCGATCAGACCTCGAGTGCACCACCGGCCAGCGCGCACAACTGGATCGGGTCGAGAATGTGCACTTCCTTGCCCTCGGCCTTGAGCAGACCGTTCTGCTGGAAGCGGGTGAACACGCGCGACACGGTTTCCACCGCCAGGCCCAGGTAGTTGCCGATCTCGTTGCGCGACATGCTCAGGCGGAACTGGTTGGCCGAGTAACCACGGGCGCGGAAGCGCGCCGACAGGTTGACGAGGAAGGTGGCGATGCGCTCGTCGGCGGTCTTTTTCGACAGCAGCAGCATCATCTGCTGGTCGTCACGGATCTCGCGGCTCATCACCCGCATCAGCTGACGGCGCAGCTGTGGCAGCTGTACCGAGAGTTCGTCGAGGCGCTCGAAGGGGATCTCGCACACCGAGGTGGTTTCCTGGGCCTGGGCCGACACCGGGTAGGCCTCGGTGTCCATGCCGGACAGGCCGACCAACTCGCTGGGCAGGTGAAAGCCGGTGATCTGCTCTTCACCGCTGTCGCTGAGGCTGAACGTCTTGAGGGCACCGGAGCGTACCGCGTAGACCGAGCCGAAATTGTCACCCTGGCGGAACAGGAACTCGCCTTTCTTCAGCGGGCGGCCGCGTTTGACGATTTCATCCAGTGCGTCCATGTCTTCCAGGTTCAGGGACAGGGGCAGGCACAGGGGGGCCAGGCTGCAATCCTTGCAGTGGGCCTGGTTGTGTGGGCGCAGTTTTACTGGCTCGGACATTTCTTTCGATCCTTGTGGGAAAGCACACATAAGCCGTAAGGATAACCTGCGGCATGGGCTGTAGGCCAGTGTGCGCATTTTTGGTGCACGCTAGCAGCGGTGCGGAAGGTGTGTCCCGTCACCGTTCAACTGTCCATAGTGTGCCTCGAAAGGCGGGCTGTCCATGCGGTGAAACGCCTCAAGCGCCTCAGATCACCCGCGAGAAACGCTGGCGGTTCTGCTGCGCGAGGTAGGCGTCGAACACCATGCACACCGAGCGCGCCAGCAGGCGGCCGGCCGGCAGGATGCGGATGCCCTTGGCGTCCAGGCTGATCAGGCCGTCGCGTTGCATGGCTTGCAGTTGTGGCCACTGCTCCTTGAAGTAGCCGCGAAAATCGATGGTGAAGGCCTGTTCGATCGCTTCGAAATCCAGTTCGAAGTGGCAGATCAGTTGCTGGATCACTGCGCGGCGCAGGCGATCGTCCTGGTTGCACATCAGGCCGCGCTGGGTCGCCAGCTGGGCGGTGGAGAGGGAGTCCTGGTAGGTGTTGAGGTCGCTGCTGTTCTGGCAGTAGAGGTCGCCGATCTGGCTGATCGCCGACACGCCCAGGCCGATCAGGTCGCAGTGGCCGTGGGTGGTGTAGCCCTGGAAGTTGCGTTGCAGGGTGCCTTCTTCCTGGGCGATGGCCAGCTCGTCGTCGGGCAGGGCGAAGTGGTCCATGCCGATGTAGCGGTAGCCGGCGGCGGTCAGTTGGTCGATGGTGGCGTGCAGCATCTCCAGCTTGGCCGCCGGGGCCGGCAGGTCACTACTGTCGATGCGCCGCTGGGGCATGAAGCGTTCGGGTAGATGCGCGTAGTTGAATACCGACAGACGGTCGGGCTGTAGGCGGATCACTTCCTCGACGGTGCGGGCGAAACCTTCCGGGGTCTGCTTGGGCAGGCCGTAGATCAGGTCCAGGTTGATCGAACGGAATTGCAGGGTGCGCGCTGCTTCGATCAGCGTGCGGGTCTGCTCCAGGCTCTGCAGGCGGTTGACCGCGCGCTGCACGGCCGGGTCCAGATCCTGCACGCCGAGGCTGACACGGTTGAAGCCCAGCTCGCGCAACAGGCCCATGGTCGACCAGTCGGCCTCGCGCGGGTCGATCTCGATGCCGTAGTCGCCGGAGTCGTCGTCCAGCAGGTGGAAATGCTGGCGCAGGGTGGCCATCAGCTGACGCAGTTCCACATGGCTGAGGAAGGTCGGCGTGCCGCCACCGAAATGCAGCTGTTCGACGACTTGCTTGGGGTCGAGGTGGCAGGCGATCAGCTGGATTTCCTGCTCCAGGCGTTGCAGGTAGGGCGCGGCGCGGCCGCGGTCCTTGGTGATGACCTTGTTGCAGGCGCAGTAGTAGCAGATGTTGGCGCAGAACGGCACATGTACGTACAGCGACAGCGGGCGGGCGGCGCGGCGGCTCTCGCGCAGGGCGTGGAGCAGGTCGAACGAGCCCACTTCGCCATGCAGTTGCACAGCGGTCGGATAGGAGGTGTAGCGTGGCCCGGCCAGATCGTAGCGACGAATCAGGTCGGCGTCCCAGCGTAGGTCGTCGAGCATGTGGGTAGTCCCCGGATAAAGCTGCAGTGTCCGGAGTCTAGGGGCGGATGTAAGAAATCGTGTTGATTTGTATCAGGAGATCTGGTGGTCGCAGTAGCCTCTCAATGCCCCATGAGCCAGTGCTGGTGAGGCCCGGGCAGGGTCCACAGGCCAAAGAGGATCACCAGCACGCCACCGGCCATGCGTACCCCGCGATTGCGCAACAGGGCACCGACGCGCTCCGCGGCGAGCCCCGTGGCCAGCAGCACCGGCCAGGTGCCCAGGCCGAACGCCAGCATCAGCGCCGCGCTGTACAGTGCATCGCCCTGGCTCGCCGCCCACAACAGTGTGCTGTACACCAGGCCGCATGGCAGCCAGCCCCACAGGGCGCCCAGCAGCAAGGCACGGGGCAGGCTGGACACCGGCAGCAAGCGCGTGGCCAGCGGCTGCACATGGCGCCAAAGCCCGCGCCCGAGTGCCTCGATACGGGTCAGGCCGCTCCACCAGCCGGCCAGGTACAGGCCCATGGCGATCAGCAGCAACGCGGCCGCGACCCGCAAACCGGTCGCCAGCGGGCTGCTGGCCAGGGCCACGCCAGCCAGGCCGAGCAGCAAGCCGGCGGCGGCATAGCTGAGGATGCGCCCGAGGTTGTAGGCCAGCAGCAGGCGCAGGCGCCGGCTGCGCTGCTCGGGGGGGATGGCCAGGGTCAGGGCGCCCATCAGGCCGCCGCACATGCCCAGGCAATGGCCGCCCCCGAGCAGGCCCAGGACCAGCGCCGAGCCCAGCAGGGGGATCAGTTCAGGCACGCGGGGCAGGGTCCTGGTCTTCGGGTTTCTCGCCCTTGGGCTTCACGGCGGCCTGGTGGCAGGGGTCCTGGTCATCGAACAGGATGCTGTGGGCCGGGCCTTCCAGATCGTCGTACTGGCCGCTGTCCACCGCCCAGAAGAAGATGTACACGGCGACACCGACCAGCAGCAGGGCGGCGGGAATCATCACGTAGAGGGCGGGCATAGCGGTTTCCTTTCGAGCGACGCGGGCTCGCGCCCGGGCGGCGTCTCCCCGCTGGGCAGCCGGGTCAGGCGCAGGGCGTTGAGCACCACGATCAGCGAGCTGATCGACATGCCGATCGCCGCCCACACCGGGGTGATCCAGCCGAGCGCGGCGAACGGCAGCATGAGGCCATTGTACAGCGTCGCCCAAAGCAGGTTCTCGATAATGTTGCGGCGGGTCCGGCGGGCCAGTTCGAAGGCCTGCACCAGCGCCTGCAGGCGGTTGGACAGCAGCACCGCGTCGGCGCAGGTCTTGGCCAGGTCCGTGGCGCTGCCCATGGCGATGCTGATGTCGGCGGCGGCCAGTACCGGCACATCGTTGACCCCGTCGCCGAGCATCAGCACCTTGCGCCCTTCACCTTGCAGCGTTTTCAGGCGGGCGAGCTTGTCGTCCGGACGCAGGCCGCCGACGGCCTGGTCGATGCCCAGTTGCGCGGCCACCTGCGCAACCATCGGCGAACTGTCGCCGGACAGCAGCAGCGTGTTCCAGCCGCGTGCCTTGCAGGCGGTCACCAGGTCGTGAGCGTCGTCGCGCAGGCGGTCATCCAGGCCGAACCAGGCCAGTGGCCCTTGCTGGTCCCCGAGCAGCAGCCATTGCCCCTGTGGTTCCGGCACGTTGGGTACCTCGGCGCCACTGAGGGCGCAGACGAAGGTGGCCTGGCCGATGCGCAGGCGCTGGCTTGCCAGCATGCCCTCCAGGCCCAGCCCCGGCACGGCGGTGACGGTTTCGGCCGCCTGCGCGGCGCGGCCGAAGGCGCGGGCGATGGGGTGTTCGGAGCGGTTTTCCAGCGCCGCCGCCAGCGCCAGGCACTGGTCAGCGTCCAGTTGGCCCAGCGGGCGCACGCTGCGCAGGGCCAGGCGGCCTTCGGTGAGGGTGCCGGTCTTGTCGAAGATCACCGTGTCGATCTGGTTGAGGCCCTCGAGCACATGCCCGCGGGTCACCAGCAGGCCGAGCTTGTGCAGGCTGCCGGTGGCGGCGGTGAGGGCGGTGGGGGTGGCCAGCGACAGGGCGCAAGGGCAGGTGGCGACCAACATGGCCAGGACGATCCAGAACGCCCGGGGCGCATCGAGCTGCCACCAGAGGACACCGATCACAGCGGCGGCAACCAGCGTGAACAGCAGGAACCATTGTGAGGCGCGGTCGGCGATTTCCGCCAGGCGCGGTTTTTCCGACTGGGCGCGCTCCAGCAGGCGGACGATGGCCGACAGGCGCGAGTCCTGGCCCAGGGCCTGGACCTCGACCGTGAGTGTGCTTTCGACGTTGAGGGTGCCGCCGGTCACCCGGTCGCCGACGTGGCGTGCCAGAGGCAGGTATTCGCCGGTCAGCAGCGATTCGTCGACGCTGGAGCGGCCGTCGACGATCAGCCCGTCGGCCGGGATCACCGCGCCGGGCAATACCTGCACGTGGTCGCCGCACTGCAGTTCGCCGAGCAGGATGCGCTCGCCCTGGCCGTTGGCGTCCAGTCGCAGGCACGAGGCCGGCAGCAGGTTGACCAGCTGCGCGGTGGCCGCCGCGGTACGTTCGCGGGCGCGGCGCTCCAGGTAGCGGCCGGTGAGCAAAAACAGGGCGAACATGCCCACGGTGTCGAAATACAGTTCGCCGTGGCCGGTAATCGCGGTCCAGATCCCGGCGCAGTAGGCCAGGGCGATGGCCAGCGACACCGACAGGTCCATGGTCAGGTGGCGGGTACGCAGGTCGCGGGCCGCACCCTTGAAGAACGGTGCGCAGCTGTAGAACACGATGGGCGTGGTGAGGAACAGCGCGACCCAGCGCAGGATGGTGTGCAGCTCGGGCGACAGGTCGATGTTGAATTCCGGCCAGGTGGCCATGGTCGCCATCATCGCCTGGAACCACAGCAGCCCGGCCACGCCCAGGCGGCGCAGGGCGCTGCGGTTCTCCCGGGCCAGCTGTTCGGCGGCCTGGTCGGGCTGGTAGGGGTGGGCGGCATAGCCGATGCGGCGCAGCCCGGCCAGCAGCTGCGACAGTGGCAGTTGCTGGTCGTCCCAGTTGACCAGCAGGCGATGGTTGGACAGGTTCAGGCGGGCGTCGACGACGCCGGGCAGGTTGCGCAGGTGCTTCTCGATCAGCCAACCACAGGCGGCGCAGCTGATGCCCTCGACCAGCAAGGTGGCCTCGGCCAGTTCGTCTGTGTGGCGCACGAAGGTCTGCTGCACGTCGCTGCGGTCGTACAGGGCCAGCTCGTCCTGGAGTTGGCGGGGCAGGGCCTCGGGGTTGGCGCTGGTGTCGCTGCGGTGCTGGTAGTAGTGCTCCAGGCCCCCGGCGACGATGGACTCTGCCACTGCCTGGCAGCCCGGGCAGCAGAATGCCCGGGGCTCGCCAAGCACCACGGCGGTGAAGCGGCTGCCGGCGGGGACGGGCAGGGCGCAGTGGTAGCAGGGGGTGGGTTGGCTCATCGACATCTCTTCTTGCTGCAGCGGGTTCGTGGCAGCGGGCTTACCCCCGCGATGGGCCTGGAATGCTGGTTTTCAGGCCCGCCCCCACGAGGTGTGGTGTGTCGCTGTTACTGGTGCTCGGCCCCTTGAATGGCTTCATCGCCCAGCTGCAAGGTCACCCCATGCTCGACCTTCTCCTCCTCGAACAACCGCCACACATGGTCGTCCTGGCTGCCGAGCAGCTCGACGAAGCGCCGGCCGTCGACCTTGTCGTCCAGCTGGCCGACATAGCGGCCTGGTTCGGTGCGTGCCAGCTGCACCTTGCGGTCCTTGGCCGGCTGGGTCGGCGAGATCAGGTTCAACTCCAGCGCCTGCGGGTCGCTGTTGCCGGTCAGGCGCACTTCGACTTCGCCGGTCAGCTCGTCCAGGTGCACGCTGGCCTTGAGGTTGAGGGTCTGGGCCAGCAGCTCGCGGTCCAGTGAGCGGTTGATGCCCTTGCCGGCCTCGTAGTAGTTGTCGTTGACCAGGTTGTCCGGGTTGCGCACGGCGATGCTGACCATGGTCAGGCTCAGGCACACCGAGGTGGCCAGGATGCCGATGATGATCCAGGGCCAGAGGTGCTTGTACCAGGGGCTGGCGGCGGTGGCGGCAGGCATTGTCTAGGTTCTCTTTCAGCGGATCTGTGGGCCGATGAAGCGGCTCTTGGCTTCAACCTGGCTGGCGCTGTCGTCAGCGTCCTTGAGGATGAAGGTGATTTCGTTGGTGGTCGAGGGCAGCTGCTCCGGTGCGACCGACAACTGCACCGGCAGGTTGACGATATCGCCGGCGGCCACGCGGATCTCGCGCTGGCCTTCGAGCTTGAGGTCGGGCAGGCCGGCGGCGTCGAGCACGTAGACGTGGTCGCGCTGGTCCTTGTTCATCACCTTGAGGCTGTAGACGTTCTCGATCCGCCCTTGTGCGTTCTCGCGGTACAGCACGCGGTCCTTGGCCACGTCGAAGCCCACCAGCGAACGGGTGGCGAAGGCGGTGACCAGGGCGCCGATCATCACCAGCAGCACCAGGGCATAGCCGATCAGGCGCGGGCGCAGCATGTGGGTCTTCTGCCCGGACAGGTTGTGCTCGGTGGTGTAGCTGATCAGCCCCTTGGGGTAGTTCATCTTGTCCATGATGCTGTCGCAGGCGTCGATGCAGGCGGCGCAGCCGATGCACTCGATCTGCAGGCCGTCACGAATGTCGATGCCGGTGGGGCAGACCTGCACACACATGGTGCAGTCGATGCAGTCGCCCAAACCCTTGGCCTTGTAGTCGATGTCCTTCTTGCGCGGGCCGCGGGTTTCGCCGCGGCGCGGGTCGTAGGAAACGATCAGGGTGTCCTTGTCGAACATCACGCTCTGGAAGCGCGCGTAGGGGCACATGTAGATGCACACCTGCTCGCGCAGCCAGCCGGCGTTGCCGTAGGTGGCCAGGGTGAAGAAACCGACCCAGAAGTAGGCCCAGCCATCGGCCTGGCCGGTAAAGAACTCGATCGCCAGTTCGCGGATCGGCGCGAAGTAGCCGACGAAGGTCATGCCGGTGACGAAGCCGATCAACAGCCACAGGCTGTGCTTGGCCAGCTTGCGCAGGAGCTTGTTGGCGCTCATGGGCGCCTTGTCCAGCTTCATGCGCTGGTTGCGGTCACCTTCGGTGACTTTCTCGCACCACATGAACACCCAGGTCCACACGCTTTGCGGGCAGGTGTAGCCGCACCAGACCCGGCCGGCGTACACGGTGATGAAGAACAGGCCGAAGGCGGCGACGATGAGGATGCCCGAGAGCAGGATGAAGTCCTGGGGCCAGATGGTGGCGCCGAAGATGTAGAACTTGCGCTCGGGCAGGTTCCACCACACGGCCTGGTGGCCGCCCCAGTTCAGCCAGACGGTGCCGAAATACAGCAGGAACAATACCGCGCCACCGACCATCCGCAGCCTGCGGAAAATGCCGGTGAAGGCGCGGGTATAGATTTTTTCGCGCGAGGCGTAGAGGTCGACGGAATCCTTCCCTTTGCTGGCAGGCGGGGTGACGTCATGTACCGGAATTTGCTTGCTCATCATCAAGTCCCACGGCAGTGGAGAAATGCCGCGGCCAGTGCGTGCCGGCCGCAGTCTCGCGCGTTCTGCTAGCGCTCTGCGGCCCATGATACGCCTGTGATGGCGCATGCGGGGCGCACTGCGACACTTAGTCGCGTTGGGTTCGTGGTGTGAATCGTGTTATGGCGGGTGTCAATTGATCCATGTCAGTCGCGGCTGTTTTTGCATGTGCTGAAACAGCCATGGGAGCGGCGTGCCGCCGCTCCCATGGTTCGACATCACTCGGCTTGTGGGGGCTGCTGCTGTTCCTGGTGCGACAGGCTATACACGTACGCCGCCAGCAGATGCACCTTGTCGTTGCCCTGCATCTGCGCCTGGGCCGGCATCTGGCCCTGGCGACCATAGCGGATGGTCTGTTGCAACTGGGCGAAGCTCGAACCGTAGATGAACGCTTGCGGGTGGGTCAGGTTGGGCGCGCCCATCGCCGGGGTGCCCTTGCCTTCGGGGCCGTGGCAGGCCACGCAGTTGGTGGCGAAGATTTCCTTGCCCTTGGCCGGGTCGGCCTTGGCGTCCTCGGGCAGCTTGCGACCGTCGAGGTTGGTCAGCACGAAGGCCGCCACATCCGCCACGCCCTGTTCGCCGATGACCGTGGCCCAGCCCGGCATCACGCCATGACGACCGTTCATGATGGTGGTCTTGATGGTCTCCGGCTCACCCCCCCAGCGCCAGTCGTTGTCGGTCAGGTTGGGGAAGCCGTAGGCGCCGCGGGCATCGGAACCGTGGCATACCGAGCAGTTGGAGGCGAACAGGCGCGCGCCCATCTTCAGTGCCTGCGGATCCTTGGCCACTTCCTCCACCGGCATGGCGGCGAACCTGGCGAAGATCGGCCCGAAGCGGGCGTCGGCCTTGGCCATCTCCTTTTCCCATTCGTGCACGCCGGTCCAGCCGGCCTGGCCGTTGGAAAACTCGGTCTTCTTTTCGTTGTCGACGTAGGCGTAGCCCGGCAGGATGCCTTTCCAGTTGCCCAGGCCTGGGTAGAGCACCAGGTAGCCGAGGGCGAAGACGACGGTGCCGACGAACAGCCAGAACCACCATTTCGGCAGGGGGTTGTCGTACTCCTCGATGCCGTCGAAGGCGTGCCCGACGACTTCGTCGGTGATTTCCTCGCGCTGGCCCCGGCGGGTCGACAGCAGCAGCCAGGTCAAGGCGAAGATGGTGCCCAGGGTCAGGACGGTGACGTACAGACTCCAGAAGGTTGTCATTGTTGTTTGCTCCTAGAAGCTTGTGCTTGCTCGACGTGACGGGTGGCTTCGGGATCGTCCGCGAACGGCAATTGCGTTGCCTCGTCGAACTCCTTCTTGCGCCGCGGGCTGAACACCCACAGCGCCAGGCCCACGAAGGCCACCAGCACCACGACGGTGCCCAGGCCGCGAATCATCCCGATATCCATTACGGTCACCGTTTGCTCTTGATGAGGGTGCCAAGGCCTTGCAGGTACGCGACCAGGGCGTCCATCTCGGTCTTGCCCTTGACCGCGTCGGCGGCGCCGGCGATGTCTTCATCGGTGTAGGGGGTGCCCAGGGTGCGCAGCACTTCCATCTTCTTGGCGGTGTCCTTGCCGTCGAGCTTGTGCTCGACCAGCCACGGGTACGACGGCATCTTCGACTCCGGCACCACGTTGCGCGGGTTGTACAGGTGCGCACGGTGCCAGTCGTCCGAGTAGCGCCCGCCGACCCGCGCCAGGTCCGGGCCGGTGCGCTTGGAGCCCCACAGGAACGGGTGGTCCCACACGCTTTCGCCGGCCACCGAGTAGTGGCCGTAGCGCTCGGTCTCGGCGCGGAACGGGCGGATCATCTGCGAGTGGCAACCGACGCAGCCTTCGCGGATGTAGATGTCGCGGCCTTCGAGCTCCAGCGCGGTGCGTGGCTTCATGCCCTCGACCGGCTTGTTGGTGACGTCCTGGAAGAACAGCGGGACGATCTGGGTCAGGCCGCCGACGCTGACGGCGATGACCATGAAGAAGGCCATCAGGCCAATGTTCTTCTCGACTGCTTCATGCTTCATCAGTGGGCTCCCACGACGACGATCTTGGTGGCTTCCTCAGCCTCCACCGGGTTGGCGGCGCGCACGGTGCGGTACACGTTGTAGGCCATCAGCAGCATGCCGGAGGCGAAGAACGCACCGCCCAGGGCGCGAACGATGAAGCCCGGGTGGCTGGCCTGCAGGGCTTCAACGAAGGAGTAGGTGAGGGTGCCGTCATCGTTGATGGCGCGCCACATCAGGCCCTGGGTGATGCCGTTGACCCACATCGAGGCGATGTACAGTACGGTGCCGATGGTCGCCAGCCAGAAGTGCGCGTTGATCAGCCCGACACTGTGCATCTGCTGGCGGCCGTAGAGTTTCGGGATCATGTGGTAGACCGCGCCGATCGAGATCATCGCCACCCAGCCGAGGGCGCCGGCGTGGACGTGGCCGATGGTCCAGTCGGTGTAGTGCGACAGCGAGTTGACCGTCTTGATGGCCATCATCGGGCCTTCGAAGGTGGACATGCCGTAGAACGCCAGCGACACCACGAGGAAGCGCAGGATCGGGTCGGTGCGCAGCTTATGCCAGGCGCCCGACAGGGTCATCATGCCGTTGATCATGCCGCCCCAGCTCGGCGCCAGGAGGATGATCGACATCACCATGCCCAGCGACTGCGCCCAGTCCGGCAGCGCGGTGTAGTGCAGGTGGTGGGGGCCGGCCCAGATGTACAGGGTGATCAGCGCCCAGAAGTGCACGATCGACAGGCGATAGGAGTAGATCGGCCGTTCGGCCTGCTTGGGCACGAAGTAGTACATCATCCCCAGGAAACCGGTGGTGAGGAAGAAGCCCACGGCGTTGTGGCCGTACCACCACTGGATCATCGCGTCGGTGGCCCCGGCGTAGGCCGAGTAGGACTTGAACAGGCTCACCGGCAGCGAGATGTGGTTGACGATGTGCAGCATCGCGGTGACCACGATGAAGGCGCCGTAGAACCAGTTGCCGACATAGATGTGCTTGGTCTTGCGCTTGACGATGGTGCCGAAGAACACCAGGGCGTAGGTGACCCAGACGATGGCCAGCAGGATCGCCAGCGGCCACTCGAGCTCGGCGTATTCCTTGGTGGTGGTGAAGCCCATCGGCAGGGTGATCAGCGCGCCGACGATCACCGCCTGCCAACCCCAGAAGGTGAAGGCGGCCATGCTGTCGGAGATCAGGCGGGTCTGGCAGGTGCGCTGCACCACGTAGTAGCTGGTGCCGAACAGGGCACAGCCACCGAAGGCGAAAATCACCAGGTTGGTGTGCAGCGGGCGCAGGCGGCCGAAGCTCGTCCATGGCAGGTCCAGGTTGAGCTGGGGCCATACCAGTTGCGAGGCGATGAAGACGCCGAGCCCCATGCCAAGGATCCCCCAGACCACCGTCATGATGGCGAACTGGCGGACGACCTTATAGTTATAAGCAGTCGGACTGATTGCAGTGCTCATTCTAAGGTTCCACGGTTTGGGTGTTCTTGTTGGTTGGTAAATCGGCGCCAGTATTGATAACCACCAGGGTTATGGCAACGCAAGTTGTGTACGCCGACCCGTGTCCAGGCCCTTTTCGCCACCGTCCCGTGGCGTTGGGGGTTGAACGATTGTACACAAATAAATATTTGTAATGTGTACCGTTTTCCATGTTTTTCTGATCGTTCGGTCAAGCTTTTGTTCTTGGGACGGGCACGCAAGGCACATCCCAAAGCCGCAGGCTCGAGCGTCCAGGTTGGATGCGTGATGTCAGGCTGTGCACCACGTCTGTTCCGGTCGCTGCGAGCGGAGCCACTGTGGCAACAAGCTTAGTTGTGTTCGGAGGGGGTGCAAGGCGGGGAGGGTAGAGCGGGCCTGTGGGAGCGGTCTTGCTCCCACAGGGGTGTTGCGCTTGCTTACTTGGCGGTTACGGTTTCCGGCACTTCATCCTGCGACAGGCTGTAGACATAGGCCGCCAGCAGGTGGACCTTGTCATTGCCCTGGATATCCTGCTGCGCCGGCATCTGGCCCTGGCGGCCGTAGCGGATGGTCTGCTGCAGCTGGGCGAAGCTCGAGCCGTAGATGAACGCCTGCGGGTGGGTCAGGTCGGGTGCGCCCATGGCTGGGGTGCCCTTGCCTGCGGGGCCGTGGCAGGCCACGCAATTGCTGGCGAAGATCTCCTGGCCCTTGGCCGGGTCGGCCTTGACGCCTTCCGGCAGGCTGCGGCCATCGAGGTTGGTCAGCACGAACGCGGCGACATCCGCCACGCCCTGCTCGCCGATCACTGTGGCCCAGCCCGGCATCACGCCGTGGCGGCCGTTCATGATCGAGGCCTTGATGGTCTCCGGCTCGCCGCCCCAGCGCCAGTCTTTGTCGGTCAGGTTGGGGAAGCCGTACGAGCCCTTGGCGTCGGAGCCGTGGCACACCGAGCAGTTGGAGGCGAACAGCCGGCTGCCCATTTTCAGCGCCTGCGGATCCTTGGCCACTTCCTCCACCGGCATGGCGGCATACTTGGCGAAGATCGGGCCGAACTTGGCGTCAGCCTTGTCCATCTCTTTCTGCCACTCGTCCACCTGGGTCCAGCCGTTCTCGTAGCCGGGCAGGATGCCTTTCCAATTGCCCAGGCCTGGGTAGAGGATCAGGTAACCGACCGAGAACACCAGGGTGCCGACGAACAGCCAGAACCACCATTTCGGCAGCGGGTTGTCGTACTCCTCGATGCCATCGAAGCTGTGGCCCATGGTCTGGTCGGTGGTGTCGCTGCTCTGGCCCTTGCGGGTGCCGAGCAGCAGCCAGGTCAGGCCGATCAGGCTGCCGATGGTCAGTACGCTGATGTACGTACTCCAGAAGGTGGTCATTGCCGGGTACTCCTCATTGCAGCAGGTTCCTGCCCGGCGGGGGGCAGGCGGTCGTCGACGAAGGGCAGCAGGCGCGCTTCGGCGAAATCACGGTCGCGGCGGCGGTTGAACACCCAGAGCGACAAGCCGATGAAGGCGATCATCACCACCAAAGTGCCCAAGCCGCGGATCATGCCGATGTCCATTTCCATCGCGCTCACCTCTTGTTCTTGATCGCGGTGCCGAGCACCTGCAGGTAGGCGACCAGCGCGTCCATCTCGGTCTTGCCCTTGACGGCGTCCTTGGCCCCGGCGATGTCATCGTCGGTGTACGGCACGCCCAGGTTGCGCAGGACGCGCATCTTGACGTCGGTGTGGCTGTTGTCGACCTGCGAGGACACCAGCCACGGGTAGGACGGCATCTTCGACTCAGGCACCACGTTGCGTGGGTTGTACAGGTGCGCACGGTGCCAGTCGTCCGAGTAGCGCCCGCCGACCCGGGCCAGGTCCGGGCCGGTGCGCTTGGAACCCCACAGGAACGGGTGGTCCCAGACGCTTTCGCCGGCCACCGAGTAGTGACCGTAGCGCTCGGTTTCGGCGCGGAACGGCCGCACCATCTGCGAGTGGCAGCCGACGCAGCCTTCGCGGATGTAGATGTCGCGGCCTTCGAGCTGCAGGGCGGTGTAGGGCTTCATGCCTTCGACCGGCTTGTTGGTCACGTCCTGGAAGAACAGCGGGACGATCTGGGTCAGGCCGCCGATGCTGACGGCGAACACCATCAGCAGGGCCATCAGGCCTATGTTTTTCTCAACGACTTCGTGTTTCATCAGGCTCTACTCCTCAAGCCAGCTGGGCATTGGCGGTGGCTTGCTCGGCAGCCGGGGCACGCACGGTGCGCCAGGTGTTCCAGGCCATCAGGAACATGCCGCTGAGGAAGATCACGCCGCCGACGAAGCGCACGACGAAGCCTGGGTGGCTGGCCACCAGGGTTTCGACGAACGAGTAGGTCAGCGTGCCGTCGCTGTTGACCGCGCGCCACATCAGGCCCTGGGCGATACCGTTGACCCACATCGAGGCGATGTAGAGCACGGTGCCGATAGTGGCCAGCCAGAAGTGCGCGTTGATCAGCCCGAGGCTGTACATGCGCTCCTTGCCGAACACTTTCGGGATGGTGTGGTACAGCGCGCCGATGGAGATCATCGCCACCCAGCCGAGCGCGCCGGCGTGGACGTGGCCGATGGTCCAGTCGGTGTAGTGGGACAGGGCGTTGACCGTCTTGATGGCCATCATCGGGCCTTCGAAGGTGGACATGCCGTAGAACGCCAGCGAGACGACCAAAAAGCGCAGGATCGGGTCGCTGCGCAGCTTATGCCAGGCGCCCGAGAGGGTCATCATGCCGTTGATCATGCCGCCCCAGCTCGGTGCCAGGAGGATCAGCGACATGATCATGCCCAGCGACTGCGCCCAGTCCGGCAGCGCGGTGTAGTGCAGGTGGTGCGGGCCTGCCCAGATGTACAGGGTGATCAGCGCCCAGAAGTGCACGATCGACAGGCGATACGAATACACCGGACGTTCGGCCTGCTTGGGCACGTAGTAGTACATCATCCCCAGGAAGCCGGCGGTGAGGAAGAAGCCCACGGCGTTATGGCCGTACCACCACTGCACCATGGCATCGGTGGCGCCGGCGTACAGCGAGTAGGACTTGGTCAGGCTGACCGGTACTTCCAGGTTGTTGACGATATGCAGGATCGCCACGGTCAGGATGAAGGCGCCGAAGAACCAGTTGCCGACATAGATATGCTTGGTGTTGCGCTTCATCAGCGTACCGAAGAACACCACGGCATAGGCGACCCAGACGATGGTGATCAGGATGTCGATCGGCCACTCCAGTTCGGCGTACTCCTTGGTGCTGGTGTAGCCCAGGGGCAGGCTGATGGCCGCCAGCAGGATCACCAGTTGCCAGCCCCAGAAGGTGAACGCGGCCAAGCGCGGTGCGAACAGGGTGGTCTGGCAGGTGCGTTGCACCGAATAATACGAGGTGGCGAACAGGGCACAGCCACCGAAGGCGAAGATCACCGCGTTGGTATGCAAGGGTCGCAGGCGGCCGAAGCTGGTCCACGGCAGGTCAAGGTTGAAGGCGGGCCAGGCGAGCTGGGCGGCAATGAAGACGCCGAGCCCCATCCCGACGATGCCCCACACCACCGTCATGATGGCGAATTGGCGGACCACCTGATAGTTGTAGGCGGTACTGCTGGTTGTGTTCATGTATGGGTTCCCATCCACGGTTATAGGCAGGCTAGACAGCGAGGCAAGCATGATTAATGGGCAAAGTGCCGGTATTGACGGGGATCAATGGGCGAAGATCGGAAATGTCCCAGGCTTGCGCTGCGATCCTCCGCAAATTCCGGCGGATCGCGGCGTTTGCGGCTGCCTGATCCTGGCCCACGGCGCCGGTGCGCCGATGGACAGCGGGTTCATGGAGGACATGGCGCAAAGGCTGGCGGGGCAAGGGGTAGGGG
>NZ_JBYSYW010000037.1:0-59790 GCF_058783825.1 Pseudomonas sp. FW305-96 | reverse complement strand
GCCCCACTGCCCGTACACCCAGGTTGCCACGACCGCCCCCACCCCGCTGCCGACCGAGTAGCAGCACATGTAGGCGCCGATCAGCCGGCTGGCCATCTCGCCACGCCCCGCCAGCAACAGGCTCTGGTTGGTCACATGCACGGCCTGCACGGCCAGGTCCAGCATCAGCACGCCGATCACCAGCGCCAGCAGTGACTGCTCCAGGTAGGCGCTGGGCAGCCATGACAGCGTCAACAGCCCGAGCGCCCACCCGCCTACCCACCGGCCCTGCCCCTTATCCGCCAGGCGCCCGGCACGCGACGCCGCCAGCGCGCCAGCCACACCGGCCAGGCCGAACAGCCCGACCTGGGTGTGATCGAGCGCCAGCGGCGGCGCGCTCAGGGGCAACACCATCGCGCTCCACAGCACGCTGAACGCCGCAAAGACCAGCACCGCAAACACACCGCGCTGACGCAGCAGACGGTCATGCCGGTACAAGCGCAGCACTGAAACCAGCAGTACCCGATAGCGCTGCCTCGGCCCCTGCGGCTTGACAGCAGGCAAGCGCCAGGCCAGCAACAACGCCATGGCCAACGCCAGCCCCGCCGCCACGACGTATACGCCGTGCCAGCCCAGCAGGTCAGCCAGTGCACCCGAGACCAAGCGCGCTGACAGGATCCCCAGCACCACGCCACTGGTGACAGTCCCCACCGCCTGCCCCTGCTGGGCTGGCGTGGCCAGTGTGGCGGCATGCGCGACCACCACCTGCACCACCACCGCAGCCAGGCCGACCATGGCCATCGCCGCCAGCAGCATGGCCCAGTCCACGGCAAACGCCACGGCCAACAGCGCGCCGGCCGATGCCAGCAACTGGCCGACAATCAGCCGGCGACGATCAACCAGGTCGCCCAGCGGCACGATCAGCAACAGACCCAAGGCATAGCCGGCCTGGGTCATGCCCACCACCAGGCCGGCGCGCGCAGCGCTTACGCCGAGGCTCGCGGCCATGGCCTCCAGCAGCGGCTGGGCGAGGTACACCGTGGCCACGGCCAGGGCGCAGGCGGTAGCCAACAACAGCGTCAATCCGCGAGTGAGCGGTGGCATCAGCAATCTCTCCAAATCTGGTTTCAATTTAAAACCATGAAACTGGATTTCTAGCAAACATGGTTTTATTCTGCAACCAGATCACACTCAAGGAACGCCTCATGCTCGACGAGAACAACCAGCAATGCCCAGTGGCCCGCGCCCTGGAGGTGCTCGGCGAGCGCTGGGCGCTGATGATCCTGCGCGATGCCTTCGATGGCCCGTGCCGCTTCAGCGAATTGCAGAAAAACCTCGGGCTGGCGAAGAACATCCTCGCTTCGCGCCTGAAACTGCTGGTGGAGGCCGGGCTGCTGGCACAGCAGCCTGCGTCCGATGGCAGTGCCTACAAGGAATATGCGCTGACGGAAAAGGGCCGTTCGGTGTTTCCGATCGTGATCGGTTTGCGCCAATGGGGGGAGCGCTACCTGTTCACGGCGGGAGAGTCACGCTCGCAGCTGGTCGACGATCGCGGCCAGGGGCTGGAGACATTGCAGGTGCGGGCGCGGGACGGGCGGGTGCTGGGGCCGGAGGATTGCCGGCGGCGGGTGATCCGGCAATCGTGACGTCATCGCGGGGCAAGCCCCGCGAGAGGCTCAAGCTTTGCCGAGCAAGCGGGCCAGGCCTTCGACAAACGGCGTTGGCTCGGGAAATGCGAAACGTGCCAGCAAACGCGAGTTGTCCGCCCGCGAATGGCGGATGTCCCCCGACCGTGCCTGGCCGTAGCTGATTGCAGGCAAACCGCCCACCACCTGTTCCAGCGCCTTGAGCAACTGGTTCAGCGAGGTCGCCTGGTTCAGGCCGATGTTCACCGCACCCTCTTCCACCGCATGCTGCTCAAGCGCCTGCACCATTACCTGGACCAGGTCACCGACAAACAGGAAGTCGCGGGTCTGCTCGCCATCACCGAACACCGTGATCGGTTTGCCACTGGTGGCGCGCTCGCAGAAGATGCTGATCACGCCTGAATACGGCGAGGAAGGGTCCTGGCGTGGCCCGAAGATGTTGAAGAAGCGGAACACCACCGGCTCCAGGCCATGCTGGCGGCGGTAGAAGTCCAGGTACTGCTCGCTGGCCAGCTTGTCCACCGCATAGGGGGTCAGCGGCGCCTTGGGGGTGTCTTCGGCAATCGACTGGCCTTCGCCGTTATTGCCGTACACCGCCGCGCTGGAAGCGAACAGCACGCGGCGGATGCCGTTCAGGCGCATCGCCTCGCACACGTTCAGCGTGCCGATGAAATTGCTCTGGTGGGTCTTCACCGGGTCTTCCACCGAAGCTTGCACCGAGGCCACCGCGGCCAGGTGCACCACTGCCTGGCAACCACTGGCGGTACGGGCCACCAGCGCGGCATCGGCGACATCGCCCTCGAGCAGTTCCAGGCGCGGGTGGCCAAGTTGCAGGTTGTCGCGCTTGCCGGTCGACAGGTCGTCGAGGATACGCACCGCGTAGCCTTTCTCCAGCAACGCGTCGCACAGGTGCGAGCCAATGAAGCCGGCACCGCCGGTGATCAGGATGGGGGCGTCAGCCATGTCGGTAGAATCGGTCCAGTAGGGGCGGCAAGCCGGCGCGCCAGGCGCGTGGCTTGATGCCGAAGGTATGAAGGATCTTCTTGCAGGCCAGTACCGCGTGTTGCGGCTCCTCGCTGGCATCCGGGCGGGCGGCGTGGGCCTGGGCGGTGGGCGCCTGCACGGCCAGCTTGCGCCACTGGGTGGCCTCGGTAAGGATCGCCTGGCCGAGCACCAGCGGCGTGGTAGCCTCGTTGCCGGCGTAGTGGTAGGTCCCCCACAGCGGCGCCTGGCAATCGAGCTGCTTGAGCACCGAGAGGATCACCCGTGCCGCGTCGTCCACCGGTGTCGGGTTGCCGCGGCGGTCATCGGCCAGCAGCAACTCCTGGGGCTGCTCGGCACGGGTCAGGAAACGCCCGAGCGCGCCATCGAGGCTTTCATCCAGCAGCCAGCCGAAACGCAGCAGCACATGCTGCGGGCAGGTGGCGCGCACGCTCTGCTCGATGCGCCACAGCGCCTGGCCACGCAGGCCGAGCGGCACCGGTTCGTCCTTCTCGCTGTAGGCGGTGGCGCGCGAGCCATCGAACACCCGGTAGCTGGACGGCTGCACCAGGATCATCTCGTGGTGCTGGCACAACTCGGCGAGCCGCTCCACCGCCCGCTCCTGCTGAGCCAGGCGTTGCTCGCTGACCGACTCGGCCTGGAACCAGTCAAAGTAGTAGGCCAGGTTGATCACGGTGTGCGGGCGCTGCTCGTCGAGCAGCAGGGTCAGGCTGGCCGGATCCCAGCCGTTTTCCGGAGGGCGAGGCGCCAGGAAAGCGATATCTTCCTCGGCCCCGAGACGAATCAGCGCTTGCCCGAGGGCATTGCCACCACCCAACAGCATCAGGCGCATACGCATAGAGTCAACAGGTCCGGTCTGGTCGATGGAGGAAAGGGTTCATTTTGCTGTTTCCGACAGGGGAAGTCCAACCCAGGCAAGGCCTGGCGCGCACCGCGTGCCGATTGGCGCCGATCGGACGGGTGTTCCGCCTTTGCCGACAGCTACTTATACTGCGCATGGCCTGTTCAAGGAGATCAACATGGATGCCGAGTCGAACACCGCGCTGCGCGCCAGATGGCAATACGACGAACCCGCTCCCGGCCCGGAACGCTTCATCGACGAGGCTTTCGACGGTTATCGGCAACAGGCCCGCCTGCTGCTCCCGGTACATGAGTGCGCCCCCACGGTCTTCGTGGTCGGCGGCGCCCGCTCCGATTTCACCCGCCTGAACCCTTTGCTCTATCGCCTGCAACAGCAGGGGATCGGTTCGCTGACCGGCAACCTCTCCGGCCACAGCCTGGCCAGCGAGCCGGGTGCAAAGGACGCGTCGTTGGCCAGCAACCTGCAGGAAGCCCTGCGCTTCCACCAGCATCTGGACGCGCGCAGCGACACCCTGGTCGGCCACAGCCTGGGCGCCGCCATCGCCCTCAAGCTGGCCGCCCAACGCCCCAACGTGCGCAAGCTGGTGCTGATCTGCCCGGCGGTCTATCCCGATGCAGCCCATTGCGCGCCCTTCGGGCCGGCCTTCAGCGAAGCGATTCGCAAGCCTTATGCGTTCCTCGACTGCGACAGCTATGCCTTCCTGCGCCAGTTCCAGGGCCGGGTGCTGCTGGTGATCGGCGAATATGACGGGCTCAACTCCAGGGTCCACGGCCAGGGCCCCGGCACCTCTGCCGGCACCCGGCGCCTGGCGGGTGTCGAGCGCTACAGCCCGATCCCCGAGGAAGTCACCCACGCCTTGCTGCGTTCGGTGCCGGCGCCCCATGTGGAATGCCTGATGCTCACCGACTGCGACCACGGCATCGCCGCGCACCTGCGAGACCGGCCACAGGTGGCGGATCAGGTGGCCGATGCGGTGGCGGCGTTCATTCTCGACTAGCTCTGCGGGCGCCCACGAGTCAATGCGACATCAACGTTGATTCACTCGATCTCGAACAACCCGTTGCTGATCATCCCCGCACTTAGGCGGTCGCGGATATCGTCGTCGATGCGCGGATCGTCCGGGCGGTACAGCTTGATCTGCCGGAAGGCGTTGATACGGTTGATCTCCTCGCCCAGGTACTCCCACACCACCCGGGTGCAGGCCGGGTTGCGCCGGTCACCGCTGGAAACCCCGGTCTTGAGACCGTTCAAGCGGCTGATACGGCTCTTGAAACTGGGGATGAGCACGGTCTGGCTCATCTCGTTAAGGGTCAGCGACTCGTAGTCGATCAGGAACATCCGGTCCTGCAGCTGGAACGCCGCACCCAGGTAGCGGCAGCGCACCTCGGCATGCCGGTCGAGGCCGCTGCTGCGCTCTTGGCGTTCCTGGCGCTCGAACAAGAAACTGCCGCGCTCCTCCCACAGGTGCACCAGCGACACCAGGATCGAACCGGGCACCGACATGCAGTTGGAGTATTCGAAGTAATAGCCGCAATAGCGCGAGAGGTTGCCGGCTTCTTTATGCAGAGGCTTGAACAGCTCGCTGATGGGGTCGTCCTGGGGGCCGACAGGCTGCTGCTGGTTGCGTGCACCGATCAGGCGAGCGAACTGCTCGGGCGGCAGGCCAAGCTCGTAGTCCTCCACGCCGAAGAAGTCGCCGATACGCTTGAGGTTGTAGGCCGTCGGGCGGCTCTGGCCGCTCAGGTACTTGTTGAACTGCGCCCGATTGATCGACAGCTGCCGGCAAACCTCGGAGATAGAGCGGTAGTGGCTGCAGGCCAATTTGAGGTTGATAGCGAAATGATCGCCCATGATACGCGGGTCCAGGTGATGCGAGTGGCGCCATTCTAGCATCAAGTCGCACCAAAACAGAGCAACCCGCGAAATTGTAACCATAGTTGTCATGGCCAACCATGCGCCCCCAATGAATAGCGGTGCGCCTGCCGTCCGCTGGTCTTTCCATGCGAAGAATAAGAATCGAGGTCATTTTCCAATGCTCGAAGCACTCAACGATTTCCTTTCGGGGAAACTCCTCATCGTGCTGATCGTCGGACTCGGCGGTTACTTCACCATCCGCTCGCGGTTCGTCCAGTTCCGCCACTTCGGCCACATGTTCGGCGTCTTCAAGGAATCCCTTCGCGGCCAGGCAGGCCAACTGAGCTCGTTCCAGGCCCTGATGCTGAGCCTCGCCGGCCGCGTCGGCGCCGGTAACATCGCCGGTGTCGGTATCGCCGTGACCCTCGGCGGCCCAGGCGCCGTGTTCTGGATGTGGGTCACCGCACTGGTGGGCATGTCCAGCAGCTTCTTCGAATGCACCCTGGCCCAGGTCTACAAGCGCGCCGACGGCGACGGCCTGTACCGCGGCGGCCCGGCGTACTACATCCAGCACGGCCTGAAGCTGAAAAGCATGGCCATCGTGTTCTCGATCCTGCTGCTGGTCACCTACGGCTTCGCCTTCATCGGCCTGCAGTCGTACACCGTGACCCACTCGCTGCAGAACGCCTTCGCCTTCGATCCCAAGCAGACCGGCATCGTCCTCGCCGTGCTGCTGGCCATCACCTTCATCGGCGGCATCAAGCGCATCGCCGCAGTGTCCGACCTGCTGGTACCGGTCAAGACCCTGGCCTACATCGGCGTGACCCTGTACGTGATCGGCACCCAGATCGAACACGTGCCAGCCATGCTGGAAACCATCTTCAAGAGCGCCTTCGGCCTCGACCCGGCGTTCGGCGGCCTGCTCGGCAGCGCCATCGTCATGGGCGTGAAACGTGGCGTGTTTGCCAACGAAGCGGGCCTGGGCAGCGCGCCGAACGTGGCCGCCGTCGCCGCCGTGAAACACCCGGGCGCCCAAGGCGTGGTCCAGGCCTTCAGCGTGTTCCTCGACACCTTCGTGATCTGCACCTGCACCGCGCTGCTGATCCTGCTGTCGGGCTTCTACACCCCGGGCTTCGAAGGTGACGGCATCGTCCTGACCCAGAACTCGCTGGCCGCCGTGGTCGGTGACTGGGGCCGCATCTTCGTCAGCGTCGCGCTGTCGCTGTTCGTCTTCACCTGCATCCTCTACAACTACTACCTGGGCGAGAACAGCCTGCAGTTCCTCAGCCGCAACCGTGCCGTGCTGATGACCTTCCGTGGCCTGGTGCTGGCGCTGGTAGTGTGGGGTTCGACCCAGGACCTGTCGACCGTGTTCGCCTTCGCCGACATCACCATGACCTGCCTGGCCTTCGTCAACCTGATCGCCCTGGCCATGCTGTTCAAGGTCGGCCTGCGCGTGATGCGCGACTACGACGCCCAACGCAAGGCGGGCATCAAGCAGCCAGTGTTCGACTCCAGCAAGTTCGCCGACCTGGACCTGGACCGCGCCGCCTGGCCGGCCAACCCGCAGGCTGAAACAGCCGCTGACAAAGCCGCCGCCCCGGCGCCAGCGCAGCACTGATACCCTGCCCTGCCACAACCGCCCCGCCCGGGGCGGTTGTCTCCTTCCTTCGCTACATCGCTACGGAATACTCCCATGCGTGCAGTCAAGAATCTCCTCGTCCTGTACACCGGCGGCACCATCGGCATGCTGCAGACCGCCGAAGGCCTCGCGCCGGCCGGTGGCTTCGAAGCGCGCATGCGCGAACACTTTGCCGCCTGCGGCGATGCGCCAAAGGTGCAATGGGCGCTGCGTGAACTGAACCCGTTGATCGACAGCGCCAACATGCAACAGGCCAACTGGCTGGCGATGCGCGATGCCATCGTCGAGGCGGTCGAGCGCGACGGCCACGACGGCGTGCTGGTGCTGCACGGCACCGACACCCTGGCGTACAGCGCCGCAGCCCTGTCGTTCCTGCTGCTGGGCCTGCCGGTGCCGGTCCTGCTGACCGGTTCCATGCTGCCGGCCGGCGCGCCGGACAGCGATGCCTGGGCCAACCTGGTCGGCGCGCTCAATCTGTTCGAAAACGGCCTGGAAGACGGCGTGCAGCTGTATTTCCATGGCCAGTTGCTGCACGGCTGCCGCGCCTCGAAACTGCGCAGCGAGGCGTTCGACGCCTTCACCGTGCTGCCGCGCCATCGTGATGGCGAGCGTGCCCCGGAACTGCCGAACCGCCTGGACTACCGCCAGCCACGCCAGCCGGTCAAGCTGGCGGTCATGCCTGTGTTCCCGGGCCTTGCCGCCGAACACCTGCGCGGCCTGTTCGACAGCGGCATCCAGGGCCTGGTGCTGGAGTGCTACGGCAGCGGCACCGGCCCGTCGGATGACCAGGCGCTGCTCGACGCGCTGCACGACGCCCGCCAGGGCGGCGTGATGATCGTTGCCATCAGCCAGTGCCCGGAAGGCTCGGTGGTGTTCGACACCTATGCCGCCGGCAGCCGCCTGCGCGACACCGGGCTGGTCAGTGGCGGCGGCATGACCCGCGAGGCGGCGCTGGGCAAGCTGTTTGCGTTGCTCGGTGCGGGATTGGATGCCGACTCGGCAGAGCACTGGTTTGCGCTGGATCTGTGCGGGGAGCGCGCTTAAGCGTTCCGCCCGCGAGCGTTTGGTAACCGGGAGAAATGGCGGAAGGCAGCGGGAGTCGAACCTGCCCGGGAACGGCTGCCGTCCCCAACCGGGTTTGAAGCCCGGCCGCGCCACCGGGCGCGATTGCCTTCCTTGAAATCAGGGCCCGTGTTGCGGTTGGGCCAGGGCGCTGTCGGCACGAACCTGCCGCAGGTCACCGACCCGTCGAGTCAGGCCGATGCGGTCGAAGTACTCGAGTATCTGCACACTGCGCTTGCGACCGATGGCCAAACCATCGCGAAACGCCGCGACCTGCACTATCGGCGAAGTCGCAGCCTGGCGCAACAGCAGCTCTGCCATGCGCCTGAGCGTCGTCTCCGGGTAGAACAGGTCACGCACCACCTGATGCACCAGGCCCAACCGGGCCAGCTTGCGCAACAACAGCCGGACATCAGCCTCTTCGCAACCCTCCTCGCCGGCCAGGGTCCGTACCCAGGGCGGGTCGAACTCACCTGCCAACAAGCGCGGCAACAGACGCTCCCACAACGCGCTGTCCGCGTCGCTCAACTGGACCCGGTGGTCCGGCAGGTGCAACCAGGGGCCGCTGCTGCTGATCGCACCTGCGCCCAGCAGCTCATCGAGCAAGCTGACAAACGCGGGGCGCTCCAATGGCAAGGCGGTAAAGCGGCGCAAGCGGTCCCGGTCCGGGCCAAGCTGGTCGGGCTCTTGCGCATGGAACTGCGCCAGACGCTCCAGCACCTGTCGCTTGAGTGCCTGCCACTGTAAGCGATCGAACAACAGCTGACCTTGACGGGTGGCAATCACCAGCACCGAATCCGGCAACTGCCAGCTCTCGCGCAGGCGGTTGAACTGGCGCTCCAGACGCCGGGGCTCGAGACCGCCGGGGGCCGCCTCGAGCAGGGCCGACAACGCTTGCTCGAGATTGTCGGTGTCGCGCAGCACCTGCAACTGACGCAAGCGCGCTTCGCTGCGCCGTTGCCGGCTCGGGGCGAACGGGTCGAGCACACGCCCACCACCCAGCGTGCGCTGGGCGCGTTGGTCACGCAGCACCAGACGATCCCCATGCACCGCCTGCAGCGGGGCATTGAGCAGCAACTGGGCGAACATGCGCTGGCCGGCGGCGAGCCGCTCACCTTCGAGCAAGGCAACCCGGGCGGTGACATCCTGGGTGCCCAGGTGCACGTGCACTGCGCTGAAATGCTCGAAGGCGCGGGTTTCACCCGGCAGCAGGGTGAAGTCGATATCGACCCGCACGCTGGGCGCATGCAGCCACTCCGGCACAAGCCAGTCGCCACGATGCACCTGCTCGGCCGAGAGCTTTTCAGCGCTGATGTTCAAGGCCACCCGCTGCCCGGCTGCGGCGACCAGGGCTGCCTGGTTCTGGGCATGCAGGCCACGCACCCGCACCGCTTTGCCGGCCTTGCCGAGCAGCAAGGTATCGCCGACGCTGACCTGCCCGGCCAGCGCCGTGCCGGTGACCACGACTCCCGCTCCGGAAACCGCGAAAGCTCGGTCTACCGCCAGACGGAAACCGCCACGCACGCTGCGCTGGCGAACATGCGCTTCAGCCGCCAGCAAAGCCTCGCGCAGGGCGTCGATGCCCTCGCCGGACAGGCTCGAAACCGCAAACTGCCTGGCCCCGGCGTAGGGGCCGGGCGCGAGCAGTTCGATGATCTGGGCCCGGACTTCACTCAACCGCGACGGCTCGACCCGGTCGCACTTGCTGATCACCACCAGCGCCTGGGGAATGCCCAGCAACTCGATAATCGAGAGGTGCTCACGGGTCTGCGGCATCACCCCATCGTCGGCGGCCACCACCAGCAGTACCAGGTCGATGCCATGGGCACCGGCCAGCATGTTGTGGATAAACCGCTCGTGGCCCGGCACATCGATGAAGCCTGTCAGCGGCGCCCCTTGCGCCAGCGCCGCGTAGCGATAGCCGAGGTCGATGGTCATGCCCCGGTCGCGCTCCTCCCGGCGGGTGTCGCCGGCCTGGCCGGTCAGGGCCTGGAGCAGCGCGGTCTTGCCATGGTCGATGTGGCCGGCAGTCCCGACAATCACTGCACCGCCCCCAGTTGCAACGCCGGCAGTTGCGCCAGCCACTGGGCCTCGTCGTCCAGCTGGCGCAAGTCAAGCCACAGGGCATCGTCGTCGATACGCCCGAGCACCGGCACCGGCAGGTCGCGCAACGCGCGCTCCAGTACATGCAAGCTACGCCCGCGCAGTTTCTTCGACACCTGCGGGCGCAGGCACAGCGCCGCGCTGGGCAGCCGCGCCACCGGCTGGCTGCCGCTGCCGATCATGCCCAGGGCCGGCTCGACGCTCACCACCCATTGCGCGCCGAGACGAGCAGCCAACTCGGGCGCCAGGCGCTCGGCCTGGGCGGCGATCTCGGCTTGGGCACGGGTCAGCAGGCGCAGGCTGGGCAGGCGTTCGGCCAGGCGATCGGGGTTGCGATAGAGCTGCAGCACCGCCTCCAGCGCGGCAAGGGTGATCTTGTCGACCCGAAGGGCACGCTTGAGCGGGTTCTTCTTGATCTTCGCGATCAGTTCCTTGCGCCCGACGATGATCCCCGCCTGCGGGCCGCCCAACAGCTTGTCGCCACTGAAGGTGACGATGTCGGCGCCGTCGGCCAGCGCCTGGCGCACCGTCGGCTCGGCCGGCAGGCCCCAGCGGGTCAGGTCGAGCAGGCTGCCGCTGCCCAGGTCTTCGAGCAGCGGCAGCTGGTGGTCATGGGCGATGCGCGCCAGCTCGGCGGTGGGTACCTGGTTGGTGAAGCCCTGGATGCTGTAGTTGCTGCAATGCACGCGCATCAGCAGCCCTGTGCGCGGGTTGATCGCGCCTTCGTAGTCGCGGGCGTGGGTGCGGTTGGTGGTGCCGATCTCGTGCAGCTTCACCCCGGCGCGGGCCATGATGTCGGGGATGCGGAACGCACCGCCAATCTCGATCAGCTCGCCGCGGGAGATGATGCCCTCCTTGCGTGCGCCCAGGCTGTTGAGCGCCAGCAGCACGGCGGCGGCATTGTTGTTGACCACGGTGACGGCTTCGGCGCCGGTCAGCTCGCGGATCAGGCCTTCGATCAGGTCGTCGCGGTCACCCCGCTTGCCGGTGGCCAGGTCGAACTCCAGGTTCAGCGGATAGCGGGCGGCGACCTGCATCGCCTCCACCGCCTCCTCCGGCAGCAGGGCGCGGCCGAGGTTGGTGTGCAGCACCGTACCGGTGAGGTTGAAGACCCGGCGCACCTGGCTGCGCTGCTGGATGGCCAGGCGCTCGCCCGTGCGCCCGAGCAGCACCTCGGCGGCCAGCTCCACGGCAGTTAGTTGGCCTAGCCGGGCGGGGTCACGCAGGTCGTCGAGCAGCTGGCGCAGGGTGGCCAGCACGGCGTCACGGCCGTGGCGGTCGAGCAACGGCTGGCAGGCGGGGTGGCGCAGCAGGGAGTCGATGGAGGGCAGGCGCGGGGTGGCGCTGGCGGGGCTTGAGGACATGCAGTACTACCTATGACTGATCCGTTGTCTGGTCCGGCCCTATCGCTGGCAAGCCAGCTCCCACAGGCCCAGTGCCAGATTCAAGGCTTGCGCTGCACCTGTGGGAGCCGGCTTGCCGGCGATGGGGGCAACTCGATACTGAAGTGTAGACACTCACCCACTGCCCGGCGCCAGCAGCAGGTTCGGCGCCAGCCGATGGAAGCCCTCCTCGTCCAGCCGCATATCCAGCGCCAGGCTCGCCAGGTCATCGGCCAACGGCTCGGCCGCCGCGTCGTTCTCCAGGTAGCTCTGCTTCAGGTAGCCCTGGCACCCCGGACAGCACTCGGCGCGCAGCGGTGCCTTGCCCGGCGCATGGCGGTCATCCTCGAGGCTGCTGTAGCGCAGGCCCTTGCTCGACTCGCAGTACACGCACTTGACCCGCACCACATGCCATTCGCAGGCACACAGCGAACAGGCCAGGTAGCGCAGGCCGTTGTGCTTGCCGCGATTGCGCACCACACCGGCCATGGCCGGCGAGCCGCAGGCCGGGCACTGGGCCAGGCTGCCAGCGGGCTTGAGCTCAGGCTCTGGCAGCGTCAGCAACCAACTCGACCAGGCGGCCTGCAACGCCGCGCCCAGGAAGGGCACCAAGGCCGTCGGTACGGCGTCGTACTGGCCACCGAGCAGCGCGATGGCCCAGCCCTTGCGCTGTTCGTCACCGCTCTCGCGCAGGCTGCCCAGCGCCGCTGCCAGTGGCCCTTCGGGCGCCGGTTCGAAGTGATCGAGCAGCGCTTGCAGCCACACCAGCCACTGCCCTTCGCGCACCAGGCCGTCCGCTGCCAGGGGTGGCAGGCCATGACTTATGCACAGGCGCTGACGCTCCTCGGCTACCGGCAAGCCACCGGGCGGGTTATCCACAAGCTGCTGCTGGATCCGGCACAGGCGCGCGACCAGATGCAGATACTCGCCAAGGGCATTGCCCTCGGCCAGGTGCTCCAGGCGCGCGGCCCGCACTGCGAACAGATTGGCGGGCGGCAGATGCAGGAACGGCGGCATTACCGCCGACGCTTCGATCTGCCCGGGTTCGAGAATCGTGCTCAAACGCTCATCCTTCTTTTCTACCGTGATTGTGCGGCGTCTTGTCGCCGGTGACTTCCCGGTACCACAGTTCATGGTGCTTGCGCGCCCAGGCGCGGCTGACCCAGCCATGCAGCATGGCGCCGATCGAGCCCTTGATCCAGATCCCGGCGTAGATGTGCACGATGATGCTGAGGATCAGCACGAACGCCGCCAGGGCATGCAGCAAGGTCGCCAGTCGGATAGCACCGATATCAAAGTAATGGCTGAACCAGGCCCGCCAGATCACCACGCCGCTGACCAGCAGCACCAGCATGCACGCCAGCAAGGTCCAGAACAGCAGCTTCTGCCCGGCGTTGTACTTGCCGATCGGCGGCACGCCCTCTTCCTTGTTGAGCATCACCCGGTCGATGCGGCGCAGCCACAGGCGGTCGTTGGCGGTGATGAAGTTGGCGCGCCAGAAGCGCAGCACCAGGCCAAGGAAGAACACGAACATGGCCACGCCGATGAACGGGTGGAGGATCCGTGTCCACGGCCCGCCGCCGAACAGGTGGCTGAGCCAGAACAGCGCCGGGTGGAACAGCGCCAGCCCCGACAGGCCGGCCAGCACGAACAGGATCGCGACGATCCAGTGGTTGCTCCGCTCGTTGGCGTTGTAGCGCAGGATAGGCTTGTTGTCGTTCATGGCCGCTGCTCCCCCTGCCCGCCCGGGCGGTTCGGATCATAGACATGCACCGCCGGGTCCACCTGGTGGACATCGTTATCCACAGGTGCCGGATGCTCATCCTCCTCGACCCGCTGCGGGCCGACACGTACGTAGTGGAAGAACCCGGCCAGCACCGCCGCGCCCATGGCAAGCAGCGCCAGCGGCTTGCTGAAGCCCTTCCACAGCCCGACCAGCGGGCTGATCACCGGTTGGTCCGGCAGACCGGCGTAGATCCGCGGCGTATCAGCATGGTGCAGCACGTACATCACGTGGGTGCCGCCGACACCGTCCGGGTCGTACAACCCGGCGTTGTCGTAGCCCCGCGACTTCAGGTCGACGATGCGCTCGTCGGCGTGCACCTTCATCTCCTCCTTGCTGCCGAAGACGATCGCCCCTGTCGGGCAGGTCTTCACGCAGGCCGGCTCCAGGCCCACGCTCACACGGTCGGAACACAGGGTGCACTTGTACGCCTTGTGATCCTTCTGCGAAATGCGCGGGATGTTGAACGGGCAGCCGGTGATGCAGTAGCCGCAACCGATGCAGTGGTCCTGGTTGAAGTCGACGATACCGTTGGCATGCTTGATGATCGCCCCCGGGCTCGGGCACGCTTTCAGACAACCCGGATCGGCGCAGTGCATGCAGCCATCCTTGCGGATCAGCCACTCCAGGTTGCCGTCGTCGCGCTCGTGCTCGGTGAAGCGCATCAGGGTCCAGGTTTCGGCACTGAGGTCCTGGGGGTTGTCGTAGGTGCCATGGTTGTGGCCAACCTCGTCACGCAGTTCGTTCCACTCCGAACACGCCACCTGGCAGGCCTTGCAGCCGATGCACTTGGTGGTGTCGATCAGCTTGGCGACTTCCTGCTGCTGGCGTACCGAGGGCGGCACGGTGGTGGTGGCCGAGCGGGCAATGATGTCTTGGCTGGCCATCAGAGTTTCTCCACTTTGACGAGGAACGACTTGGACTCCGGCGTCTGCGTGTTGCCATCCCCGAGGAACGGCACCAGGGTGTTGGTCAGGTAGCCGTGCCGCGTGGCACCGGTGAAGCCCCAGTGCAGCGGGATGCCGATCTGGTGCACGGTCTGGTTGTTGACCTGCAGCGGACGGATCCGCTTGGTCACCACCGCCACCGCATCAATGTGCCCGCGCTTGCTCGATACCCTTACCCGGTCACCGGCCTTGATGCCCTTCTCGTTCGCCAGCACCTCGCCGATCTCGACGAACTGCTCGGGCTGGGCGATGGCGTTGAGCCGGCAATGCTTGCTCCAGAAGTGGAAGTGCTCGGTCAGCCGGTAGGTGGTCGCGGCGTGCGGGAACTCGTCGTGGGTACCCAAGGTGTCCCACACCGAATCGAAGATCCGCCCGGCCGGGTTGCTGGTGGCCTTCTTGTTCTGCGGGTGCAGCGGGTTGATGCCGATCGGTGTCTCGAAAGGTTCGTAATGCTCGGGGAACGGGCCCTCGGCCATCTTGTCGATGGCGAAGAAGCGCGCCACACCCTCGGGGTTCATGATGAACGGATTCATCCCCGCCTCCGGCGGCGAGTCGACCTTGAAGTCGGGCACGTCGGTGCCGGTCCAGGCCTTGCCGTTCCACCACACCAGGCGCTTCTTCTCCGGGTCCCATGGCTTGCCTTGCGGGTCGCTGGAGGCGCGGTTGTAGAGGATGCGGCGGTTGGCCGGCCAGGCCCAGGCCCAGTTCTGCACCTGGTGCATGCCATAGGGATCGCTGTTGTCACGACGGGCCATCTGGTTGCCCTGCTCGGTCCAGCTGCCGGCGAAGATCCAGCA
This sequence comes from Pseudomonas sp. FW305-96, assembly GCF_058783825.1. Classification (NCBI taxonomy): domain Bacteria; kingdom Pseudomonadati; phylum Pseudomonadota; class Gammaproteobacteria; order Pseudomonadales; family Pseudomonadaceae; genus Pseudomonas; species Pseudomonas sp. FW305-96. The sequence goes on along the minus strand of NZ_JBYSYW010000037.1, from coordinate 44,731 downwards.
GCCCGACGCGGTGCTGCCGTCATCCTTCAACTGCGCGAAGCCGGCGAGCTGTTGCCCTGCCTTGAGCATCGCGCCGCTGGCATCGGTCAGGTCGCTGACCGCCCAGCCGTTCATCTCCTTGGCCAGCTCTTCGGGGGATGGCTCCTCAGGGACCTTGTACGGCCAGCTGATGTTGAGCAGTGGGTCCGGATAGGCGCCGCCCTCGGCCTGATAGCGCTTGCGCAGGCGCAGGAACAGCTCGCTCATGATGTGCACGTCGGTACGGGTCTGGCCCGGGCCATCGGCGCCCTTCCAGTGCCACTGCAGCCAGCGGCTGCTGTTGACCAGCGAACCGTCCTCTTCGGCGAAGCAGGTGGTGGGCAGGCGGATCACCTCGGTCTGGATGTTGGCCGTGTCGACGTCGTTGAACGGGCCGGCGTTGCGCCAGAACTCGGACGTTTCGGTAGCCAGCGGGTCCATGATCACCAGCCACTTGAGCTTGGCCAGCGCGGCGGTGACGCGGTTCTTGTCCGGCAACGCGGCGATCGGGTTGAAGCCCTGGCACATGTAGCCGTTGACCTTGCCCTGGCCCATCATCTCGAACATGCGCAGCACGTCGTAGGCCGGCACGTCGAGCTTGGGCAGCCAGTCATAGCCCCAGTTGTTCTCGGCCGTGGCGTTGGCGCCGTACCAGGCCTTCATCAGGCTGACGTGGAACTTGCCGTAGTTCTGCCAGTACGACAGCTGCCCCGGGCGCAACGGCTTGGAGGCGCGCTTGTCGATGTAGGTGGCGTAATCCTGCTCGGCGTCGCCGGCCAGCGTGAGGTAGCCCGGCAGCGAGTTAGACAGCAGGCCCAGGTCGGTCAGGCCCTGGATGTTGGAGTGCCCGCGCAGGGCGTTGACCCCGCCACCGGGCATGCCGACGTTGCCCAGCAGCAACTGCACCATCGCCGCGCTGCGGATGATCTGCGCGCCGATCGAGTGCTGGGTCCAGCCCAGGGCATAGAGGATCGTCATGGTCTTGCCCGGCACCGAGCAGGTGGCGATCTCTTCCCAGACTTTCATCATCTGGTCCTGGGGCATGCCACAGGTCATGCTCGCCAGCTCCGGCGTGTAGCGGCTGTAGTGCTGCTTCATCAACTGGTACACGCAACGCGGGTGCTGCAGGGTCGGGTCGACCTTGGCAAAGCCATCCTCGCCCAGCTCATAACCCCAGCCAGACTTGTCGGCATACACGCGCTTGGTCGCGTCGTAGCCGCTGAACAGTCCGTCCTCGAAGCCATAGCTCTCTTTGACGATGAACGACACATCGGTGTAGTTGCGCACGTACTCGTGCTGGATCTTGTCGTTGCTCAGCAGGTAGTTGATCAGCCCGCCCATGAAGGCGATGTCGCTGCCGGTACGGATCGGCGCGTAGTAATCGGCCACCGAGGCGGTACGGGTGAACCGCGGGTCGACCACGATCAGCCGCGCCTTGTTGTGCGCCTTGGCTTCGGTCACCCACTTGAAGCCGCACGGGTGCGCTTCAGCGGCGTTGCCGCCCATCACCAGGACCAGGTTTGCGTTGGCGATATCGGACCAGTGATTGGTCATCGCGCCACGGCCATACGTCGGGGCAAGACTTGCCACCGTCGGGCCGTGTCAGACACGCGCCTGGTTATCGAACCCCAGCATGCCGGTTGCACGGACCACCTTGTGCGTCAGGTAGCCCGCTTCGCTGGAAGCGGCGGACGCAGCAAGGAACCCGGTGGTGAGCCAGCGGTTGACCGTCTGGCCCTGGGCGTTCTTCTCGATGAAGTTGGCGTCGCGGTCCTGTTTCATCAGGTCGGCGATGCGGTCGAGGGCTTCGTCCCACTCGATGCGGGTCCACTCGTTGCTGCCCGGCTTGCGCACCTCGGGGTACTGCAGGCGGCTCGGGCTGTGGATAAAGTCCAGCAGGCCCGCGCCTTTCGGGCACAAGGTGCCGCGGTTGACCGGATGGTCCGCGTCGCCCTCGATATGGATGATGTTCTGTTTGACGTTCTTGCCCGCGTCACCCTGGCTGTACATGATCAGGCCGCAGCCGACCGAGCAGTAGGGGCAGGTGTTACGGGTTTCTTTGGTATGCGCCAGCTTGAAGTGGCGCACCTGCTCGGCGAACGCGGGGGTCGGGGCCATGCCCAACGCCGCGAGGCTCGAGCCTCCAAGGCCGACGGCGGCGACCTTGAAGAATTGCCGACGGTTGAGGTCCATCGTGCACTCCTGATCAGGTTCTCGGGCGCACGGGACTTGGCCGGCGCCTCAGGGACTTCACGGTGGCGGTGGACAGAGACCGCCAACTGTTAAGCCTAGTCAAGAATCTGGGAAGTGGGGTGATATGGATCATGGAAAGGTAATGCAGTCCCACATTGCGATCAGAAACGGACTACACCGCAAACCAGCTTTTGCTTGATAGGTTGCGGAATCCACATGGACGAGGCACGTATGAATGAACACGAAACACTTCATGGTCGGGCTCTTGCTCGCCCTCCCGATGCACGTAACGCCCACACTGGCGGCCCCACCCAACCGGCCCGACACCCCTGCCATTTCGCCCATTAGCGCCGAAAAGGCTCGACGCCTGGCCGCCGCCGCCGAGCGCGCCGCCCGTGCCCAAGGCTTCGCCATCGTCATCAGCATCGTCGACAACCACGGCAACCTGAAGCACTTCCATCGCATGGACGGCGCCAGCAGCGGCAGCATCCAGGTCGCGCAGCTCAAAGCCGCTACATCTGCACGCTTTCCACTTTCATCCCGCTCACTGGGTGAACGCAGCGCCGGATTGCCAGCCAATCCCTACGCTTCGCTGCCCGGTTTCACTTTGCTGGAAGGCGGGTTGCCAATCATGGATGCGAACGGCAGGCATATCGGCGGTATAGGCATCAGCGGAGCAACACCAGAGCTAGATGCACAGTTTGCCCAGGCGGCACTCGAAGAAAGCTGACAGGCAAAAAGAAACCCGCTTCATGCCTGAAGCGGGTTTCTTGTCACAGCTCCGTTCACCTGTGGCACCTAGTGCCCACAGGCAAGGATCAGAACGGAATATCGTCGTCGAAGCTGTCGAAGTCAGCGGCAGGCTGCGGAGCCGGCTGTTGCGGCGCTGGGCGCTGCGGAGCTTGTTGCGGGCGCTGGGCCTGCTGGCGTGGAGCCTGGTTGTATTGTTGCTGCTGACCGCCCTGGTTGTAGTTGTTGCCACCACCCTGGTTGTACTGGTCGCCACCGCCCTGCTGGCCCTGCGGACGACCGCCGAGCAGCTGCATGGTGCCGTTGATGTCGACGATGATCTCGGTGGTGTAGCGCTTGATGCCGTCCTTTTCCCACTCGCGGGTCTGCAGCTTGCCCTCGATGTAGCACTGCGAACCCTTGCGCAGGTACTCGCCGGCGATTTCGGCGACCTTGCCGAACAGCGAGACACGGTGCCACTCGGTGCGCTCGACCTTCTGGCCCGACTGCTTGTCGGTCCACTGCTCGCTGGTGGCCAGGCTCAGGTTGGTCACGGCGTTACCGTTGGGCAGGTAGCGGACTTCGGGATCCTGACCGCAGGTACCGACCAGAATGACTTTGTTAACCCCACGGGCCATAACGTTCTCCTAGGCTTCGCACGCCGCAGAGGCTGGGTTCACCAGACGCTCGAGGGTCGCACGGTCCAAAATTTTCGTATCCAGTTTGATATAGATGGCGGCTTCTTCTGCCACCACCACAGCGTCGGTCACACCCGGCACGGCCATCAGGCGCTCGGTCAGCCCGGCTTCCCGGACCGCTTCCGGCGTCAGCGGCATGCGCAGGCTGGTCACGTACGGCGGCTCGTTCATGCGCAACGCCGTCAGCAGCCAGAAGGCGCACAAGCCAGCGCAGCCGAGGAACACCATGCTCAAGCCACCGTGCTGGAACAACCAGCCACCGAGGATGCCACCCAGTGCCGCGCCAAGGAATTGGCTGGTGGAGTACACCCCCATCGCCGTGCCCTTGCCGCCGGCAGGCGACACCTTGCTGACCAGCGAAGGCAAGGATGCCTCCAGCAGGTTGAATGCAGTAAAGAATACCACGGTGCCGATCACGAGTCCGCGCAAGTTGTCAGCCCACTGCCAGAAGAACACCTCCACCAGCAGCAGGACACTGACCGCGCCGAGCAACACGCGTTTCATCTTGCGCTTCTTTTCCCCGTAGATGATGAAGGGGATCATTGCAAAAAATGAAACCAGCAGTGCGGTCAGGTACACCCACCAGTGCTGCTCCTTGGGCAGCCCGCCGCGCTCGACGAAGGCCAGCGGCAGCGCCACGAAGCTGGCCATCAGGATCGCGTGCAGCACGAAAATACTGATGTCCAGGCGTAGAAGGTCCGGATTGCGCAGGGTCGGGCCGAGGGCCTGACGGGCGACACCGGACTCGCGATGACTCAGCACACTGTGCGAGCTGGGCACGACGAAAGCGATCAGCGCGATGCCGACGAGGGCAAGTCCTGCAGTGGCCAGGAACAATCCTGACAAACCAAAGGCGCGGGTCAACAGCGGGCCGACCACCATCGCCACGGCGAACGACAGGCCGATGCTCATGCCGATCATGGCCATGGCCTTGGTCCGGTGCTGTTCGCGGGTCAGGTCGGACAACAGCGCCATGACCGCCGCGGAAATCGCCCCCGCGCCCTGCAGGATGCGCCCGGCAATAACCCCCCAGATCGAGTCGGCCTGGGCCGCCAGCACACTGCCCAGGGCGAAGATCACCAGCCCCACATAGATCACTGGCCGGCGACCGATGCGGTCGGAAATCACCCCGAACGGAATCTGCAGCACCGCTTGCGTCAGACCATAGGCGCCGATGGCCAGGCCGATCAGTGCAGGCGTGGCGCCGGCCAGGTCCATGCCGTAGGTGGCGAGCACCGGCAGCACCATGAACATGCCCAGCATACGAAAGGCAAAGACCAGGGCCAGGCCGCTCGCGGCGCGGGTTTCGCTGCCACTCATGCGCTCGTTGTGGGTGTCGTGCATGGATTAACCTCGTGTGAACCGGCGGCGATTCTATCAGTCCGACGCCTTGACGGCATATACGCGACGCTTTGCCGCGTACTGGCAGCGCGCCGTATACTGCTTTGTTTATGCCCGCCGAGCGAGGCCGTAGTGGACAAGATCCTGATCCGTGGGGCGCGTACCCACAACCTGAAGAACATCGACCTGACCCTGCCCCGGGACAAACTGATCGTGATCACCGGCCTGTCCGGGTCCGGCAAGTCCTCGCTGGCGTTCGACACGCTGTACGCCGAAGGCCAGCGCCGCTATGTCGAGTCGCTGTCGGCCTATGCCCGGCAGTTCCTGTCGATGATGGAAAAACCCGACGTCGACACCATCGAAGGATTGTCGCCGGCCATCTCCATCGAGCAGAAGTCGACCTCGCACAACCCGCGCTCGACCGTCGGCACCATCACCGAGATCTACGACTACCTGCGCCTGCTCTATGCCCGCGTCGGCACCCCGCGCTGCCCGGACCATGACATCCCGCTTGAAGCGCAAACGATCAGCCAGATGGTCGACCTGGTGCTGGAAAAGCCCGAAGGCAGCAAGCTGATGCTGTTGGCGCCGGTGATCCGCGAGCGCAAGGGCGAGCACCTGGCGGTGTTCGACGAACTGCGCGCCCAGGGTTTCGTACGCGCCCGGGTCAACGGCAAGCTCTACGAGCTCGACGAGTTGCCCAAGCTCGACAAACAGAAGAAACACAGCATTGATGTGGTGGTAGACCGCTTCAAGGTCCGCGCCGACCTGCAGCAGCGCCTGGCCGAGTCCTTCGAGACCGCGCTCAAGCTGGCCGACGGCATCGCCCTGGTGGCGCCGATGGACGACGAGGAAGGCGAAGAAGTGATCTTCTCGGCGCGCTTCGCCTGCCCGGTGTGCGGCCATGCGATCAGCGAACTGGAGCCGAAGCTGTTCTCCTTCAACAATCCGGCTGGCGCCTGCCCGACCTGCGATGGCCTGGGGGTCAAGCAGTTCTTCGACACCAAACGCCTGGTCAACGCCGAGCTGACCTTGGCCGAAGGCGCGATTCGCGGTTGGGACCGGCGCAACGTCTATTACTTCCAGATGCTCGGCTCGCTGGCCGCGCATTACGGCTTCAGCCTGGAGGAACCGTTCGGCGAGCTGTCCGCCGAGCACCAGAAGGTGATTCTGAACGGCAGCGGCAAACAGAGTGTCGACTTCAAGTACCTCAACGACCGAGGCGACATCGTCAAGCGCTCGCACCCGTTCGAAGGCATCGTGCCGAACCTTGAGCGTCGCTATCGCGAGACCGAGTCGGCCACCGTGCGTGAAGAGCTGGCCAAGTTCCTCGGCACCCAGCCCTGCCCTGATTGCCGCGGCACCCGCCTGCGCCGCGAAGCGCGCCACGTCTGGGTGGGTGAGAAGACCCTGCCGGCAGTGACCAACCTGCCGATCGGCGAAGCCAGCAATTACTTCGGCGCGCTGAGCCTCACCGGTCGGCGTGGCGAGATCGCGGCGAAGATTCTCAAGGAGATCTGCGAGCGTCTGCAGTTCCTGGTCAACGTCGGCCTCGACTATCTGACCCTGGACCGCAGCGCCGATACCCTGTCTGGCGGCGAGGCCCAGCGTATCCGCCTGGCCAGCCAGATCGGCGCAGGCCTGGTGGGCGTGATGTACATTCTCGACGAGCCCTCGATCGGCCTGCACCAGCGCGATAACGACCGCTTACTGGCAACGCTCAACCACCTGCGCGACCTCGGTAACACGGTGATCGTGGTCGAGCACGACGAGGACGCCATCCGCCTGGCCGACTACGTGGTGGACATTGGCCCGGGCGCTGGCGTGCATGGCGGGCAGATCGTCGCCGAGGGCTCACCCGAGGAGGTGATGGCGCATCCCGACTCGCTGACTGGCAAATACCTGTCCGGACGCAAGAAGATCGTCGTGCCGGCCAAGCGCACCCCGCGCAACAAGAAGCTGTCGCTCAAACTCAAGGGCGCGCGCGGCAACAACCTGCAGAACGTCGACCTGGAAGTGCCGATCGGCCTGCTGACCTGCGTGACCGGTGTGTCCGGCTCGGGCAAATCGACGCTGATCAACAACACCCTGTTCCCCCTGGCCGCCACTGCGCTAAACGGGGCAAGCAGCCTGGAAGCAGCGCCGCACGCCAGCGTCGATGGCCTGCAGCACCTGGACAAGGTGGTCGATATCGACCAGAGCCCGATCGGCCGTACGCCACGGTCGAACCCGGCTACCTACACCGGCATCTTCACGCCGATCCGCGAGCTGTTCGCCGGGGTGCCGGAATCGCGTTCGCGCGGATACGGCCCGGGGCGCTTCTCGTTCAACGTCAAGGGTGGGCGCTGCGAGGCCTGCCAGGGCGACGGCCTGATCAAGGTGGAGATGCACTTCCTGCCGGACATCTACGTGCCGTGCGACGTGTGCAAGAGCAAGCGCTACAACCGAGAAACCCTGGAGATCAAGTACAAGGGCAAGAACATCCACGAGGTGCTGGAAATGACCATCGAGGATGCCCGCGAGTTCTTCGACGCGGTGCCGGCCCTGGCGCGCAAGCTGCAGACCCTGATGGATGTGGGCCTGTCGTACATCAAGCTGGGGCAATCGGCGACCACGCTGTCGGGCGGCGAAGCGCAGCGGGTCAAGCTGTCCCGCGAGCTGTCCAAACGCGACACAGGCAAGACCCTGTACATCCTCGACGAGCCGACCACCGGCCTGCACTTCGCCGATATCCAGCAACTGCTGGACGTGCTGCACCGCCTGCGTGACCACGGCAACACCGTGGTGGTCATCGAGCACAACCTGGATGTGATCAAGACCGCCGACTGGCTGGTGGATTTGGGGCCGGAAGGTGGGTCCAAAGGCGGCCAGATCATTGCCTGTGGCACGCCAGAAGAGCTGAGCAAGATGAAGCAGTCGTACACCGGCCACTACCTCAAGCCACTGCTGGAGCGTGACCGGGCCTGAGTGGAGTCGCTGACATGAAAAAGCCCCTGGTACCGTCGGTGCCAGGGGCTTTTTCGTAGGGCTGTGGATAACTTACATCTGCGACTGCAGGTAGTTCTCCAGGCCGATGGCCTTGATCAGGCCCTGCTGCTTCTCCAGCCAGTAGGTGTGATCTTCTTCGGTGTCGGCCAGCTGCGCGCGCAGGATGTCGCGGCTGATGTAGTCCTTGTGCAGTTCGCACAGCTCGATGCCCTTGCACAGCGCGGCACGTACCTTGTACTCGAGCTTGAGGTCGGCCTCGATCATCTCCGGCACGGTACTGCCCACTTCCAGGTCGTCGGCGCGCATGTCCGGCGTGCCTTCGAGCATGAGGATACGGCGCATCAGGGCATCGGCGTGCTGCGTCTCTTCTTCCATCTCGTGGTTGATACGTTCATAGAGCTTGGTCAGGCCCCAGTCTTCGTACATGCGCGAGTGAATGAAGTACTGATCGCGTGCTGCCAGTTCGCCCTTCAGCAACGTGACGAGATAGTTGATTACGTCCGGGTGACCTTGCATCGCCCTGCTTCTCCGTGTGAATACGTCAATAGGGCTAGTGTGAACCAGGTTTTGCTCGCGGTCACTGAAAAACGCGCAATTAGAAGCAAAAAATCGGCTAAACAGTAGTGATATTCATTGAAAAACCGCCCAAATGAGGGCGGTTCTTCTTATCACTTCGACTTAGCCGAGATTCACGCCCAATGCCTTGGCAATCCCTTCGCCGTAGGCCGGATCAGCCTTGTAGAAGTACTGCAGCTGACGCTGGATGACATCGTCGCTGACACCGGCCATGGTCCCGGCGATGTTGTCGATCAACAGCGCCTTCTGCTCATCGCTCATCAGACGGAACAGTGCCCCGGCGTGGCTGTAGTAATCGTTGTCCTCACGGTGATCGTAACGATCCGCCGAGCCGTTCAGGGCCAGTGCGGGCTCGGCATGCCGCGGCGATTGCTTCGGCGCGCTTGCATGGCTGTTGGGCTCGTAGTTAGGAGCGCCGCCGTATGCGCCGATGGCCATGGAGCCGTCGCGTTGGTAGCTGTTCACCGGGCTGCGCGGCGCATTGACCGGCAGTTGCTGGTGGTTGGTGCCTACGCGGTAGCGATGCGCATCGGCATAGGCGAACACACGCCCCTGCAGCATGCGGTCTGGCGACAGGCCAACCCCGGGGACCATGTTGCTGGGCCCGAACGCCGCCTGCTCGACCTCGGCGAAGTAGTTGAGCGGGTTGCGGTTGAGCTCCAGCACACCGACTTCGATCAACGGGTAGTCCTTCTGCGACCAGGTCTTGGTCACATCGAACGGGTTTTCGTCACGGCTGGCCGCCTCGGCCTCGCTCATCACCTGGATGCACACGGTCCAACGCGGGAAATCGCCGCGCTCGATGGCCTCGAACAGGTCACGCTGGGCGTAGTCCGGGTCGCTCCCGGCCAGACGGGCGGCATCAGCCGGCGCCAGGTTCTTGATGCCTTGCTGGGTCTTGAAGTGCCATTTGACCCAGCTCCGCTCGCCCTGGGCGTTGATCAGGCTGTAGGTGTGGCTGCCGAAGCCGTGCATGTGGCGGTACCCATCGGGAATGCCGCGATCGGAGAACAGGATGGTGACCTGGTGCAGTGCCTCGGGCGAATGCGACCAGAAGTCCCACATCATTTGCGCGTTCTTCAGGTTGGTCTGCGGGTGGCGCTTCTGGGTGTGGATGAAGTCAGGGAACTTCAGCGGGTCGCGAATGAAGAACACGGGAGTGTTGTTGCCAACAATGTCCCAGTTGCCTTCCTCGGTGTAGAACTTAACCGCAAAACCACGCGGGTCGCGTTCGGTATCCGCAGAGCCGCGTTCGCCGCCCACGGTGGAGAACCGCAGGAACGTTTCGGTCTGCTTGCCAATAGCCTCGAACAGCTTGGCACTGGTGAGCTCGGTGACATCGCGGGTGACGGTGAAGGTACCGTAGGCGCCGGAGCCCTTGGCGTGCACGCGACGCTCCGGGATGTTCTCGCGGTTGAAGTGGGCAAGCTTCTCGAGCAGGTGGAAGTCGTCGAGCAGCAGCGGGCCACGAGGGCCTGCGGAACGGGAGTTCTGGTTGTCGGCTACGGGTGCACCGCTGGCGGTAGTGAGAATCTTGCTCATGGGCTCTCCTGATCGGTCTTGAATTGCCGGCTAATCGGCTTGAGGAGATTATTGTCGAGCGAGGTTACAAGGACAAATTCATTAAGTGACTTATATCAATAGAAAATAACAATTCATCAGACAACAAAAAACCGGGCCTAGGCCCGGTTTCTTGTAGCAGACAGAACGTCTTACTCGGCAGCTTCTACAGCACCACCGACCGGACGATCAACCAGCTCGACGTACGCCATAGGCGCGTTGTCGCCAGCGCGGAAACCGCACTTCAGGATGCGCAGGTAGCCGCCCTGACGGGTGGCGTAACGCTTGCCCAGGTCGTTGAACAGTTTGCCAACGGCGGACTTCGAACGGGTACGGTCGAAGGCCAGACGACGGTTGGCAACGCTGTCTTCCTTGGCCAGGGTGATCAGCGGCTCGGCAACGCGGCGCAGTTCCTTGGCTTTCGGCAGGGTGGTTTTGATCAGCTCGTGCTCGATCAGCGACACAGCCATGTTCTGGAACATAGCTTTGCGGTGAGAGCTGGTACGGCTCAGGTGACGTCCACTTTTACGATGACGCATGATTCATTCCTTACCAAACACAACGTTCGGTGATTACGACGATCAGGCAGTCGCCTTGTCGTCTTTCTTAAGGCTTGCAGGCGGCCAGTTGTCGAGGCGCATGCCGAGAGACAGACCACGGGAGGCCAGGACGTCCTTGATTTCAGTCAGGGACTTCTTGCCCAGGTTAGGAGTCTTCAACAGCTCTACTTCGGTACGCTGAATCAGGTCGCCGATGTAGTAGATGTTCTCCGCCTTGAGGCAGTTGGCCGAACGTACAGTCAGTTCCAGGTCGTCAACCGGGCGCAGCAGGATCGGATCGATCTCGTCTTCCTGCTCGACCACAACCGGCTCGCTGTCACCTTTGAGGTCGACGAACGCGGCCAGCTGCTGTTGCAGGATGGTCGCGGCACGACGGATAGCCTCTTCAGGATCCAGGGTACCGTTGGTTTCCAGATCGATGACCAGCTTGTCCAGGTTGGTACGCTGCTCAACACGGGCGTTCTCGACCACGTAGGCGATACGACGCACCGGGCTGAACGAGGCGTCCAGCTGGAGACGGCCAATGCTGCGGCTTTCGTCTTCGTCAGTCTGACGGGAGTCGGCCGGCTCGTAACCGCGACCACGAGCTACAGTGAGCTTCATGTTCAGGGCGCCGTTGGACGCCAGGTTCGCGATTACGTGATCGGGGTTGACGATCTCGACATCGTGATCCAGCTGAATATCGGCAGCGGTAACCACCCCCGAACCCTTTTTCGACAAGGTCAGCGTAACTTCGTCACGACCGTGCAGTTTGATAGCCAGGCCTTTCAGGTTCAACAGGATTTCAATGACGTCTTCCTGTACACCTTCGATCGCGGAGTACTCGTGGAGTACGCCATCGATCTCGGCCTCGACTACTGCACAGCCAGGCATGGAGGACAACAGGATGCGGCGCAGCGCGTTGCCCAGGGTATGGCCGAAGCCACGCTCGAGAGGCTCGAGCGTGATCTTGGCGCGGGTTGGACTGACAACCTGCACGTCGATGTGACGGGGTGTCAGAAACTCATTTACCGAAATCTGCATGGATGCACCTATTTTCTAGCCCTTACTTGGAGTAGAGCTCGACAATCAGGTTTTCGTTGATGTCGGCGGACAGGTCGCTGCGAGCAGGAACGTTCTTGAAAACGCCCGACTTTTTAGCAGCATCCACATCAACCCACTCAACGCGGCCACGCTGGGCGCACAGTTCAAGGGCTTGAACAATGCGCAGCTGGTTCAGCGACTTCTCGCGAACCGAGACCACGTCACCCGGACGAACTTGGTAGGATGGAATGTTTACAGTCTTACCGTTGACGCTGATCGCTTTGTGCGAAACCAGCTGACGGGACTCGGAACGAGTCGAGCCGAAGCCCATACGGTAAACGACGTTATCCAGACGGCACTCGAGCAGTTGCAGCAGGTTCTCACCGGTTGCGCCTTTTTTCGAGGCAGCAGCTTGGTAGTAACCGCGGAACTGACGCTCCAGAACACCGTAGATACGACGGACTTTTTGTTTCTCGCGCAGCTGGGTACCGTAGTCGGACTGACGGCCACGGCGCTGGCCGTGGATACCTGGGGCTGCTTCGATGTTGCACTTCGATTCCAGAGCGCGAACGCCGCTCTTCAGGAACAGGTCAGTGCCTTCACGGCGAGACAGTTTGCATTTTGGACCAATGTAACGTGCCATTTATCTGTCTCCTGATTACACGCGACGCTTCTTCGGCGGACGGCACCCGTTATGCGGGATTGGCGTCACGTCGGTGATGCTGGCGATCTTGTAGCCGCAGCTGTTCAGTGCACGAACGGCGGACTCACGACCTGGACCTGGACCCTTGACGTTCACGTCGAGGTTCTTCAGACCGTATTCCAGCGCAGCTTGACCAGCACGCTCAGCAGCGATCTGTGCTGCGAACGGGGTGGATTTGCGCGAACCACGGAAACCCGAACCACCGGAAGTAGCCCAGGACAGTGCGTTGCCCTGACGGTCGGTGATGGTCACGATGGTGTTGTTGAAAGACGCATGGATGTGGGCGATGCCATCAACCACTGTCTTTTTGATTTTTTTACGAGGACGAGCAGCAGGTTTTGCCATGTCTATATTCCTGGGCGATTACTTGCGGATCGGCTTACGCGGGCCCTTACGGGTGCGTGCGTTGGTCTTGGTGCGCTGACCGCGAACCGGCAGACCTTTACGATGACGCAGGCCGCGGTAGCAACCCAGGTCCATCAAGCGCTTGATCTTCATGTTGATGTCACGGCGCAGGTCACCTTCGGTGGTGAACTTCGCGACTTCGCCACGCAGGGTTTCGATTTGCTCGTCGCTCAGATCCTTGATCTTAGCGGCTGGGTTTACACCAGCATCCGCACAGATCTTCTGTGCAGTTGTGCGACCGACACCATAGATGTAGGTCAGCGAGATAACAGTATGCTTGTTATCTGGAATGTTGACGCCTGCAATACGGGCCATTCAGTGGGACTCCAATTGACAGCTACCTACGCCCCGGAAGCCAAGAAATAGGGCGCGAGATAATATCGCTGTAGAAACGAATAATCAACCCAGCAGCACACTAGCTGCTGGGTTTGAAGCGCGGATCACACTCAGCCTTGGCGCTGCTTGTGACGCGGTTCCGCGCTGCAGATCACGCGCACGATACCTTCGCGACGAATGATCTTGCAGTTGCGGCACAGCTTTTTCACCGATGCACGAACTTTCATTACCGACTCCTCGAACCTTAAGGGGCTAAATCAGCGCAGCAGACCGCTGCCGCCGTAGCCTTTCAGGTTGGCTTTCTTCATCAGGGATTCGTACTGGTGCGAAACGAGGTGCGATTGTACTTGGGACATGAAGTCCATCACAACCACTACCACAATCAGCAACGAGGTCCCGCCAAGGTAGAACGGCACGTTTGCTGCTACCACCAGGAACTGGGGCAGAAGGCACACGGCCATCATGTAAAGAGCACCGAACATGGTCAAACGAGTCAGAACGCCATCAATGTAGCGCGCCGACTGCTCACCAGGACGGATACCCGGAATAAAGGCACCGGACTTCTTCAGGTTTTCCGCTACGTCTTTCGGGTTGAACATCAACGCTGTGTAGAAGAAGCAGAAGAAAATGATCCCTGCACTAAACAGCAGAATGTTCAACGGCTGACCAGGAGCGATCGACTGCGAGATGTCCTGCAGCCAGCCCATACCTTCAGACTGACCGAACCAGGCACCCAGCGAAGCCGGGAACAGCAAGATGCTGCTCGCGAAAATGGCCGGAATTACGCCTGCCATGTTCACTTTCAGCGGCAAGTGGCTGGTCTGCGCAGCGAAGACCTTGCGGCCCTGCTGACGCTTGGCGTAGTGAACGGCGATACGACGCTGACCACGCTCGATGAACACCACGAAGCCGATAATCGCTACTGCCAGCAAACCGATTGCGACCAGGGCGAAGATGTTGATATCGCCTGTGCGTGCAGACTCGAAAGACTGCCCGATTGCTCTCGGAAGACCGGCAACGATACCTGCGAAGATCAACATCGAGATACCGTTGCCCACACCGCGCTCGGTGATCTGCTCACCCAGCCACATCATGAACATCGCGCCCGCCACGAAGGTGGAGACGGCGACGACATGGAAGCCGAGGCCAACAGAAAACGCCACGCCCTGGTTGGCCAGGCCAATGGACATGCCAATGGCTTGAACCAGCGCCAGGATAACGGTGCCGTAGCGGGTGTACTGGCTGATCTTGCGACGGCCAGCTTCACCTTCCTTCTTCAACTGCTCCAGCTGCGGGCTGACCGCGGTCATGAGCTGCATGATGATCGATGCCGAGATGTACGGCATGATCCCCAGTGCAAAGATGCTCATGCGCTCCAGCGCGCCGCCGGAAAACATGTTGAACAAGCTAAGAATGGTCCCCTCATTCTGCCGGAACAGATCCGCAAGACGGTCCGGGTTAATGCCTGGTACCGGGATGTGCGCGCCAATCCGATAGACGATGATCGCCATGAACAGAAAACGCAGACGAGCCCAGAGTTCCGACATCCCGCCCTTACCGAGCGAAGAGAGAGCACCTTGCTTAGCCATTTATTCCTCGAACTTGCCGCCAGCTGCTTCGATAGCCGCACGTGCACCTTTGGTGACGGCGATACCCTTGAGGGTGACTGCGCGAGTGACTTCGCCCGACAGCATGATTTTCACACGCTGTACGTGCTGGCCGATCACGTTGGCGTCCTTCAGGGACTGAACGGTGATCAGATCGCCTTCCACCTTGGCCAGCTCGGACAGACGCACTTCGGCGCGGTCCATGGCTTTCAGGGAAACGAAGCCGAACTTCGGCAGGCGACGGTGCAGCGGCTGTTGACCGCCTTCGAAGCCTGGAGCGATGGAGCCACCGGAACGGGAAGTCTGACCTTTGTGACCACGGCCACCAGTCTTGCCCAGACCGCTACCGATACCACGGCCCGGACGGTGCTTCTCGCGACGGGAACCCGGCGCTGGACTCAGATCATTGAGTTTCATTGATTAACCCTCGACCTTCAGCATGTAGTAAGCCTTGTTGATCATCCCGCGATTCTCGGGAGTATCCTGGACTTCTACAGTGTGACCGATACGACGCAGACCCAGACCCTTCACGCACAGCTTGTGGTTAGGGATGCGGCCCGAGACGCTCTTGATCAGCGTAACTTTGACGGTTGCCATGATCAGCGGATCTCCTCAACAGTCTTGCCGCGCTTGGCAGCAATGGACTCAGGGGATTGCATGGCTTTCAGACCCTTGAAGGTGGCGTGAACCACGTTCACCGGGTTGGTCGAACCGTAGCACTTGGCCAGGACGTTCTGAACACCAGCAACTTCCAGGACGGCACGCATTGCGCCGCCGGCGATGATACCGGTACCTTCCGAGGCAGGCTGCATGTAGACCTTCGAGGCGCCGTGGGCGGCCTTGGTGGCGTACTGCAGGGTGGTGCCCTTCAGGTCAACCTGAATCATGTTGCGACGAGCAGCTTCCATGGCTTTCTGGATCGCGGCAGGTACTTCGCGCGATTTGCCACGGCCAAAGCCAACACGACCCTTGCCATCACCTACCACGGTCAGCGCGGTGAAGGTGAAGATACGGCCGCCTTTAACGGTTTTGGCTACGCGGTTAACTTGAACCAGCTTCTCGATGTAGCCTTCGTCGCGCTTTTGATCGTTATTTGCCATAACTTAGAACTCCAGCCCGCCTTCACGAGCAGCATCAGCCAGCGCTTTGACGCGGCCATGGTACTTGAAGCCGGAACGGTCAAAGGCAACTTGAGATACACCGGCGGCTTTCGCGCGCTCAGCTACCAGCTTGCCAACCTTAGTGGCCGCGTCGATGTTGCCAGTGGCGCCATCACGCAGTTCTTTGTCCAAGGTAGAGGCGCTTGCCAGAACCTTGCTGCCGTCGGCCGAAATGACCTGGGCATAGATGTGCTGCGAGGAGCGGAACACGCACAGACGCACGGCTTCGAGCTCGTGCATTTTCAGGCGTGCTTTGCGAGCGCGACGCAGTCGAATAACTTTTTTGTCGGTCA
Organism: Pseudomonas sp. FW305-96; assembly: GCF_058783825.1. NCBI lineage: Bacteria > Pseudomonadati > Pseudomonadota > Gammaproteobacteria > Pseudomonadales > Pseudomonadaceae > Pseudomonas > Pseudomonas sp. FW305-96. The sequence continues at coordinate 28,541 of NZ_JBYSYW010000037.1, read as the reverse complement.
TTTGCTAGGCCCTACTTCTTCTTGGCTTCTTTACGACGGACTACTTCGTCCGCGTAACGCACACCCTTGCCCTTGTAAGGCTCTGGCGGACGGAAACCGCGGACTTCAGCGGCCACCTGACCCACCAGCTGCTTGTCGATACCCTTGATCAGGATGTCGGTCTGGCTTGGGGTTTCAGCGGTGATACCGGCTGGCAGTTCGTAATCCACTGGGTGCGAGAAGCCCAGAGCCAGGTTCAGGACGGTGCCTTTGGCCTGAGCTTTGTAACCAACACCGACCAGCTGGAGCTTGCGCTCGAAGCCTTGGCTTACGCCTTGGACCATGTTGTTCACCAGGGCGCGGGTGGTACCGGCCATGGCGCGAGCTTGCTGGTCACCGTTGCGAGCGACGAAACGCAGCTCACCAGACTCTTCGGTAACTTCAACAGACGAGTGAACGTTCAGTTCGAGAGTGCCCTTGGCACCCTTCACCGAAAGCTGCTGACCGGCGAATTTGACTTCGACGCCTGCTGGCAGCTTAACGGGGTTCTTAGCGACGCGAGACATGCCTATCTCCCCTTAGAACACTGTGCACAGAACTTCGCCGCCGACACCGGCAGCGCGCGCAGCGCGGTCAGTCATCACACCTTTGTTGGTGGAGACGATAGACACGCCCAGGCCGCCACGTACTTTCGGCAGCTCAGTGACGGCCTTGTACTGGCGCAGGCCAGGACGGCTGGTACGCTTCAGTTCCTCGATGACCGGACGGCCTTCGAAGTACTTCAGTTCGATCGACAGCGAAGGCTTGGCTTCGCCGTTGACTTCGTAGCCAGCGATGTAGCCTTCGTCTTTCAGTACTTTGGCAACCGCGACCTTCAGGGTAGAAGAAGGCATGCTTACGACAGACTTTTCAGCCATCTGGGCATTACGGATGCGAGTTAGCATGTCCGCTAACGGGTCCTGCATACTCATGGGCTAGATGCTCCTGATACAAGAATTATTAGCCTTGCGGCTATCACAACCACCCGAACAGGCAGGGCAAAAAACCCGGGCTCAGGTGAGCCGGTCATTCTAGACACAAGGCAGAAACGAAACAAGCCCCATATAGGGGCTTGTTTCAATGCGAGGTCACCGGCGGTCGGAAGATCGCTCCCCTTCCACCGGCGGTCACGCCAACCGGGATTACCAGCTGGCCTTGACCAGACCCGGCACGTCACCACGCATGGCGGCTTCGCGCAGCTTGTTACGGCCGAGGCCGAACTTGCGGTACACGCCGTGCGGACGACCGGTGATGCGGCAACGGTTACGCATGCGCGAAGCACTGGCGTCACGTGGTTGCTTCTGCAGGGCGACAACGGCAGCGAAACGCTCTTCTGGAGAGGCGTTCAGGTTGACGATGGTCGCTTTCAGCTCGGCACGCTTTTTGGCGTACTTGGCTACCGTGAGCTGACGCTTCAGCTCGCGGTTCTTCATGCTCTTCTTGGCCATTTTCCTACTCCAATCAGTTGCGGAACGGGAACTTGAAAGCACGCAGCAGAGCGCGGCCTTCGTCGTCCGAACGAGCAGTGGTGGTCAGGGTGATGTCCAAACCGCGCAGAGCATCGATCTTGTCGTAGTCGATTTCCGGGAAGATGATCTGCTCTTTCACGCCCATGCTGTAGTTGCCACGACCATCGAAGGACTTGGCATTCAGGCCGCGGAAGTCGCGAACCCGAGGCAGGGAGATCGCCAGCAGGCGGTCCAGGAATTCGTACATCTTGTCGCTACGCAGGGTCACCTTGACGCCGATCGGCCAGCCTTCACGGACTTTGAAGCCCGCGATGGATTTACGAGCGAAAGTCACGACCGGCTTTTGACCGGTGATCTTTTCCAGGTCGGCAACAGCGTGCTCGATGACTTTCTTGTCGCCGATCGCTTCGCCCAGACCCATGTTCAGGGTGATTTTGGTAACGCGCGGAACTTCCATCACGTTCGACAGCTTAAGTTCTTCCTTAAGCTTGGGAGCGATTTCGTTCCGGTAAATCTCTTTCAGTCGTGCCATGGTCTTCTACCTAGCAGTGTTCAAGCATCAACCGCTTTTTGGGTCGACTTGAAGACACGAATTTTCTTGCCTTCTTCTACTTTGAAGCCAACGCGGTCAGCCTTGTTGGTTTCGCTGTTGAAGATGGCAACGTTGGAAGCGTGCAGTGGCGCTTCTTTTTCGACGATACCGCCCTGAACGCCCGCCATCGGGTTAGGCTTGGTATGACGCTTGACCAGGTTCACGCCACCGATGACCAGACGGTCATCAGCCAGAACCTTCAGCACCTTACCGCGCTTACCCTTGTCTTTGCCGGCGATCACGATGATCTCGTCGTCACGACGAATCTTTTGCATGTCGGATCTCCTTAGAGCACTTCAGGGGCGAGCGAAACGATCTTCATGAACTTCTCGGTACGAAGTTCACGGGTCACTGGCCCGAAGATGCGAGTACCGATCGGCTCTTGCTTGGTGTTCAGCAGAACAGCAGCGTTGCCGTCGAAACGAATGATGGAACCGTCAGCGCGACGTACACCGTGACGGGTACGGACGACAACAGCGGTCATCACCTGGCCTTTCTTGACCTTACCGCGAGGAATTGCTTCCTTGACGGTAACTTTGATGATGTCACCGATACCGGCGTAACGACGGTGGGAACCGCCGAGCACCTTGATGCACATGACGCGACGAGCGCCGCTGTTATCGGCCACATCGAGCATGGATTGAGTCTGAATCATAAAATTTCTCCGACCCCTAGCCCTTAGACTTCAACAGCGCGTTCGAGGACTTCAACCAGTGCCCAGGACTTGGTCTTGGCCAGCGGACGGGTTTCACGGATGGAAACCTTGTCGCCGATCTTGCACTGGTTGGCTTCGTCGTGCGCGTGCAGCTTAGTCGAACGCTTAACGTATTTACCGTAGATCGGGTGCTTTACGCGACGCTCGATCAGAACGGTGATGGTCTTGTCCATTTTGTCGCTGACGACACGGCCAGTCAGCGTACGGACGGTTTTTTCAGCTTCAGCCATGATCACTTACCTGCCTGCTGGTTGAGCACAGTTTTCACGCGAGCGATGTCACGCTTAACTTGCGAGAGCAGGTGCGACTGCCCCAACTGGCCAGTTGCTTTCTGCATGCGCAGATTGAACTGGTCGCGCAGCAAGCCGAGCAGTTGCTCATTCAGTTGCTGTGCGGATTTTTCACGAAGTTCATTCGCTTTCATCACATCACCGTCCGCTTAACAAAGGAGGTGGCGAGTGGCAGCTTTGCAGCAGCCAGGGCGAAAGCTTCGCGCGCCAGCTCTTCAGAAACACCCTCGATCTCGTACAGGACTTTGCCTGGCTGAATCTGGGCAACCCAGTATTCCACGGAACCCTTACCTTTACCCATCCGCACTTCGAGAGGCTTCTTGGTAACCGGCTTGTCCGGGAACACACGGATCCAGATCTTGCCGCCACGTTTCACGTGACGGGTCAGGGCACGACGTGCCGACTCGATCTGGCGAGCGGTGAGACGACCGCGGGCGACAGCTTTCAGCGCGAACTCGCCGAAGCTGACCTTGCTACCGCGCAGTGCCAGACCACGGTTGTGGCCGGTCATCTGCTTGCGGAATTTTGTACGCTTTGGTTGCAACATTTGGCGTACCCCTTACTTAGCAGCTTTTTTACGAGGCGCTGGTGCTTGCGGCTTCAGCTCTTCCTGGCGACCACCAATAACTTCGCCTTTGAAGATCCAAACCTTCACACCGATCACACCGTAGGTGGTGTGAGCTTCGTAGGTGTTGTAGTCGATATCGGCACGCAGGGTGTGCAGGGGCACACGACCTTCGCGATACCACTCGGTACGTGCGATCTCGGCACCGCCGAGACGACCGCTCACCTGGATCTTGATGCCCTTGGCACCAATACGCATGGCGTTCTGCACGGCGCGCTTCATGGCGCGACGGAACATTACGCGGCGTTCCAGCTGCTGGGCTACGCTCTGAGCAACCAGCATGGCGTCGAGTTCCGGCTTGCGGATCTCTTCGATGTTGATGTGCACAGGCACACCCATCTGCTTGGTCAGGTCCTGACGCAGCTTCTCAACATCTTCACCTTTCTTGCCGATAACGATACCGGGACGAGCGGTGTGGATGGTGATGCGTGCAGTTTGAGCCGGACGATGAATATCGATACGGCTAACGGACGCGCTTTTTAGTTTGTCTTGGAGGTACTCGCGAGTTTGCAGATCCTTGAGCAGGTAATCTGCGTAAGTCGCGCCGTCTGCGTACCAGACGGAGGTGTGCTCCTTGACGATTCCCAGGCGAATGCCAGTGGGATGTACTTTCTGACCCATCTGATCGACTCCGTTACTTGTCCGCAACCTTGACAGTGATATGGCAAGACCGCTTGACGATGCGATCAGCGCGGCCTTTGGCACGCGGCATGATGCGCTTCAGCGAACGCCCTTCGTTGACGAAGACGGTGGAGACCTTCAGGTCATCAACGTCTGCGCCTTCGTTGTGTTCGGCGTTGGCAACGGCCGACTCGAGGACTTTCTTCATGATTTCAGCGGCTTTTTTGCTGCTGAAGGCCAACAGGTTGAGCGCTTCGCCCACCTTCTTCCCGCGGATCTGGTCGGCGACCAAGCGGGCTTTCTGGGCGGAGATGCGAGCGCCCGACAACTTAGCGGCTACTTCCATTTCCTTACCCCTTAACGCTTGGCTTTCTTGTCAGCCACGTGCCCGCGGTAGGTGCGGGTACCGGCGAACTCGCCCAGTTTGTGGCCGACCATGTCTTCGTTCACGAGAACTGGGACGTGTTGGCGACCGTTGTGTACCGCGATGGTCAGACCGACCATTTGTGGCAGGATCATCGAACGGCGCGACCAGGTTTTAACTGGCTTGCGATCGTTCTTCTCCACCGCCACTTCGACCTTCTTCAACAGGTGAAGATCGATAAAAGGACCTTTTTTCAGAGAACGTGGCACTGTCGTATCCCTCTAGTTACTTGCGACGACGGACGATCATGTTGTCGGTACGCTTATTACCACGGGTTTTGGCACCCTTGGTTGGGAAGCCCCATGGCGATACCGGATGACGACCACCGGAGGTACGACCTTCACCACCACCATGCGGGTGGTCAACCGGGTTCATGGCAACACCACGAACGGTTGGGCGAACGCCGCGCCAGCGTTTGGCACCAGCTTTACCCAGCGAACGCAGGCTGTGCTCGGAGTTCGAGACTTCGCCCAGGGTCGCACGGCACTCAGCCAGGACTTTACGCATTTCACCAGAGCGCAGACGCAGGGTCACGTAGACACCTTCGCGAGCGATCAGCTGAGCCGAAGCACCAGCGGAACGAGCGATCTGAGCACCTTTACCCGGCTTCAGTTCGATGCCGTGAATGGTGCTACCTACTGGAATGTTGCGCAGTTGCAGGGAGTTACCGGCCTTGATTGGGGCCAGGGCACCTGCGATCAGCTGGTCGCCAGCACTCACGCCTTTAGGGGCGATGATGTAGCGACGCTCACCGTCTGCGTAGCACAGCAGGGCGATGTGAGCAGTACGGTTTGGATCGTATTCGATACGCTCGACAGTGGCTGGGATGCCATCTTTGTCGTTGCGACGGAAGTCGACCAGACGGTAGTGCTGCTTATGACCACCACCCACGTGACGCGTGGTGATGCGGCCATTGTTGTTACGACCACCAGACTTCGATTTCTTCTCGATCAGCGGTGCGTGAGGAGCGCCTTTGTGCAGCTCCTTGTTGACCACCTTGACCACGAAACGGCGGCCAGGGGAAGTCGGTTTGCATTTAACGATTGCCATGATGCACCCCTTCCTTACTCAGCACTGCTGCTGAAATCGAGATCTTGGCCTGGCTGAAGGGAGACGATCGCCTTCTTCCAGTCATTACGCTTGCCCAGACCACGTGCGGTACGCTTGGTTTTACCCAGAACGTTAACGGTCGACACGTTTTCAACTTTTACGTTGAACAGGCCTTCGACAGCTTTCTTGATTTCCAGCTTGGTTGCATCGGTAGCAACCTTGAATACGAACTGGCCTTTTTTCTCAGCCAGAACGGTAGCCTTCTCGGAAACGTGCGGGCCAAGGAGGACTTTGAATACGCGTTCCTGGTTCATCCCAGCAGCTCCTCGAATTTCTTCACGGCCGAGACAGTGATCAACACTTTCTCGTATGCGATCAGACTGACCGGGTCGGAACCTTGAACGTCACGTACGTCGACGTGCGGCAGGTTACGAGCAGCCAGGTACAGGTTCTGATCAACAGCGTCCGAAACGATCAGTACGTCGCTCAGACCCATGCCGTTCAGCTTGTTCAGCAGATCTTTGGTTTTCGGTGCTTCAACAGCGAAGTCCTGAACCACGACCAGACGGTCGCTACGCACCAGCTCGGCGAGGATGGAGCGCAGGGCTGCGCGGTACATCTTCTTGTTGAGCTTCTGCGAGTGATCTTGAGGACGAGCTGCGAAGGTTACACCACCGCCACGCCAGATCGGACCACGGGTAGTACCGGCACGAGCACGGCCAGTACCTTTCTGACGCCATGGGCGCTTACCGCCACCGGCCACGTCAGAACGGGTCTTCTGCTGCTTGGTGCCCTGACGGCCGCCGGCCATGTAGGCCACGACTGCTTGGTGTACCAGCGTCTCGTTGAATTCGCCACCGAAAGTCAGTTCGGAAACTTCGATCGCCTGAGCGTCATTTACATTAAGTTGCATGTCAGTTTCCCCTTACCCGCGAGCCTTGACAGCTGGACGCACAACCACGTCGCCGCCAGTAGCGCCTGGAACGGCACCCTTGATCAGCAGCAGGTTGCGTTCAGCGTCTACGCGTACTACTTCCAGGGACTGCACAGTCACGCGCTCAGCGCCCATGTGACCGGACATTTTCTTGCCCTTGAATACACGACCAGGAGTCTGGCACTGGCCGATGGAGCCAGGGACACGGTGCGATACGGAGTTACCGTGGGTGTTATCTTGACCACGGAAGTTCCAGCGCTTGATGGTACCGGCGAAGCCTTTACCTTTGGACTGACCGGTTACGTCTACCAGCTGGCCTGCAGTGAAGAGTTCAGCTTTGATCAGATCGCCAGCCTGGAAATCGCCTTCTTCAAGACGGAACTCCCAGACACCGCGACCAGCGGCAACGTTGGCCTTGGCAAAGTGGCCTGCCTGAGCGGCGGTCACACGCGAAGCACGACGCTCGCCGACAGTGACTTGCACTGCACGGTAGCCATCAGTTTCTTCGGTTTTGAACTGGGTGACGCGATTCGGCTCGATCTCAATGACCGTGACCGGAATGGAGACACCTTCTTCGGTGAAAATACGGGTCATGCCCGCTTTCCGACCGACTACACCAATAGTCATGTTGTAAACCTCATGAGTGTACGGGGCTTTCACCCGCTATGGCCGCCCATTTCAGAGCGTTACACGACCAGACCGAAGTCTTAGCCGAGGCTGATCTGTACTTCCACGCCGGCCGCCAGATCGAGCTTCATCAGCGCGTCAACGGTTTTATCCGTTGGCTGGACGATGTCCAGAACACGCTTATGAGTGCGAATCTCGTACTGGTCACGCGCGTCTTTGTTGACGTGCGGGGAGACCAGAACGGTGAAACGCTCTTTGCGGGTAGGCAGTGGAATTGGACCACGCACTTGTGCCCCAGTACGTTTCGCGGTTTCCACGATTTCCTGGGTGGATTGGTCGATCAGGCGATGGTCGAAAGCCTTCAACCTGATACGGATTTGCTGATTTTGCATTGGATTTCAGACTCCAGGCTGTTCCCAACGGACGCACTACGCCCGCTAAAAGGAGGCGTGATTCTATAGACGCCCCAATTTAGTGTCAACCCAATAAAAAAAGCCCCCGCTGAGCGGGGGCTTTTTCAATCGGTCGAGTGATTACTCGATGATTTTGGCTACGACGCCGGCGCCGACGGTACGACCGCCTTCACGGATGGCGAAACGCAGACCGTCTTCCATTGCGATGGTCTTGATCAGGGTGACAGTCATCTGGATGTTGTCACCTGGCATTACCATTTCAACGCCTTCCGGCAGTTCGCAGTTACCGGTCACGTCAGTGGTACGGAAGTAGAACTGAGGACGGTAGCCTTTGAAGAACGGAGTGTGACGACCGCCTTCTTCCTTCGACAGGACGTAGACTTCTGCGGTGAACTTGGTGTGCGGCTTGACCGAACCTGGCTTGACCAGAACCTGACCACGCTCAACGTCGTCACGCTTGGTACCACGCAGCAGAACGCCGCAGTTCTCGCCAGCACGACCTTCGTCCAGCAGCTTGCGGAACATCTCAACACCGGTGCAGGTGGTGGTGGTGGTGTCACGCAGACCAACGATTTCCAGGGCGTCCTGAACGCGGACGATACCACGCTCGATACGACCGGTAACAACGGTACCACGACCCGAGATCGAGAATACGTCTTCGATTGGCATCAGGAACGGCTGGTCGATGGCACGAACTGGCTCAGGGATGTAGGCATCCAGAGTTTCTACCAGCTTCTTGACAGCGGTAGTGCCCATTTCGTTGTCGTCTTTGCCTTCCAGCGCCATACGAGCCGAACCGATGATGATCGGGGTGTCGTCGCCTGGGAAGTCGTAGGTGGACAGCAGGTCGCGAACTTCCATCTCGACCAGTTCCAGCAGCTCAGCGTCGTCTACCAGGTCAGCCTTGTTCAGGAAGACCACGATGTACGGAACGCCAACCTGACGGGACAGCAGGATGTGCTCACGGGTTTGTGGCATCGGACCATCGGCGGCCGAGCAAACCAGGATCGCGCCGTCCATCTGGGCAGCACCGGTGATCATGTTCTTCACGTAGTCAGCGTGACCTGGGCAGTCAACGTGAGCGTAGTGACGAATGTTCGAGTTGTACTCGACGTGCGCGGTGTTGATGGTGATACCGCGAGCTTTTTCTTCCGGAGCCGAGTCGATCTTGTCGAACTCAACGACGGCCGAACCGAAAACTTCGGAGCAGACGCGGGTCAGAGCTGCGGTCAGGGTGGTTTTACCGTGGTCAACGTGACCGATGGTGCCAACGTTGACGTGCGGAAGGGAACGATCAAATTTTTCTTTAGCCACGACAGTGAACTCCTAGCCTAAAGGGGCTGAATCAGCCTTGTTTTTTAATGAGAGCTTCGACGATGTTCGACGGAGCTTCAGCGTACTTCGAGAATTCCATGGAGTAGCTTGCGCGACCCTGAGACATGGAACGAACGTCGGTTGCGTAACCGAACATCTCTCCCAGCGGAACCTCAGCGCGGACGACGCGGCCAGAGACCGACTCATCCATACCCTGGACCAGACCACGACGACGGTTCAGGTCACCCATCACGTCACCCAGGTAGTCTTCCGGGGTTACAACTTCGACCTTCATGATCGGCTCGAGAACCACGCCACCGCCCTTCTGGGCCAGTTGCTTGGTTGCCATCGAAGCAGCGATTTTGAACGCCATTTCGTTGGAGTCGACGTCGTGGTACGAACCGTCGAATACCGTGGCCTTCAGGCCGATCAGAGGATAACCGGCAACAACGCCGTTTTTCATCTGCTCTTCGATACCCTTCTGGATCGGAGCGATGAATTCCTTAGGAATCACACCGCCAACGACTTCGTTGGAGAACACCAGACCTTCGGTGATGTTGCCCTTGTCGTCCTGATCTGGCTCCGAGAAACGGATCCAGCAGTGACCGAACTGACCACGACCACCCGACTGACGAACGAATTTGCCTTCGATCTCAACGCCGGATTTGGTGATCTTCTCACGGTACGAAACCTGAGGCTTACCGATGTTGGCTTCGACGTTGAATTCGCGCTTCATGCGGTCAACGAGGATGTCCAGGTGCAGCTCACCCATACCGGAGATGATGGTCTGGCCGGTTTCTTCGTCGGTCTTGACGCGGAACGACGGGTCTTCCTGGGCCAGCTTGCCCAGAGCGATACCCATCTTCTCCTGGTCAGCCTTGGTTTTCGGCTCGACGGAGAGCGAAATCACCGGCTCAGGGAAGTCCATACGCTCAAGGATGATTGGCTTCTCGATGTTGCACAGGGTTTCGCCGGTGGTCACATCTTTCATGCCGATCAGGGCCGCGATGTCGCCAGCGCGTACTTCCTTGATCTCTTCACGCTGGTTGGCGTGCATCTGCACCATACGACCAACGCGCTCTTTCTTGCCTTTGACCGAGTTGATGACCGAGTCACCGGAGGCCAGAACGCCCGAGTAGACGCGAACGAAGGTCAGAGTACCCACGAACGGGTCAGTCGCGATCTTGAACGCCAGAGCCGAGAACGGCTCGTCGTCGTCTGCGTGACGCTCGTCCTTACGAACAGCCGGATCTTCTTTGTCCAGCTCTTTGTCGTCCGGGTTGATGCCCTGGATTGCAGGGATCTCGGTCGGCGCAGGCAGGTAGTCGATGACGGCGTCGAGAACCAGGGGAACACCCTTGTTCTTGAACGACGAACCGCAGACGGCCGGAACGATCTCGCTGGCCAGGGTGCGCGCACGCAGGCCTGCCTTGATCTCTTCGACGGTCAGCTCACCTTCTTCAAGGTACTTGTTCATCAGCTCTTCGTTGGCTTCGGCAGCAGCTTCCACCATGTTCGCGCGCCATTCTTCGGCCAGCTCGAGCATGTCCGCAGGAATTTCTTCCTCGCGGTAGGTGGTGCCTTTGTCGTCGTCGTTCCAGTAGATAGCCTTCATCTTGATCAGGTCAACCTGACCCTGGAAGTTATCTTCCGAACCGATGGCCAGCTGAACCGGAACCGGGGTGTGGCCCAGACGGTTCTTGATCTGACCTACGACGCGCAGGAAGTTGGCACCAGCACGGTCCATCTTGTTCACGTAGACAACACGTGGAACACCGTACTTGTTGGCTTGACGCCATACGGTTTCGGACTGCGGCTCAACGCCGGAGGTACCGCAGAACACAACGACCGCGCCGTCGAGTACGCGCAGCGAACGCTCAACTTCAATGGTGAAGTCAACGTGGCCGGGGGTATCGATGACGTTTACGCGGTAGTTGTCGTACTGACCGACAGAACCTTTCCAGAAGGTGGTAACGGCAGCGGAGGTAATGGTGATACCGCGCTCCTGCTCCTGCACCATCCAGTCGGTGGTCGCGGCGCCGTCATGCACCTCGCCCATCTTGTGGCTCAGACCTGTGTAGAACAGGATCCGCTCGGTAGTGGTAGTCTTGCCCGCGTCAACGTGCGCGCAGATACCGATGTTACGGTAGCGGTTAATTGCTGTAGTACGAGCCATAAAGCCCTCGCAAAATAATTGATGCTTGAATTAGAAGCGGTAGTGCGAGAACGCTTTGTTGGCTTCAGCCATACGGTGAACGTCTTCACGCTTCTTGACTGCAGCACCTTTGCCTTCGGCAGCATCCAGCAGTTCACCGGCCAGGCGCAGAGCCATCGACTTCTCGCCGCGCTTGCGGGCGTAGTCTACGAGCCAGCGCATTGCCAGAGCGTTACGACGGGACGGACGAACTTCAACCGGGACCTGGTAAGTGGCACCGCCGACACGGCGGGACTTTACTTCGACCAGCGGAGCGATGGCGTCGAGAGCTTTCTCGAAGATTTCCAGGGGGTCGCTGTTCTTGCGTGCTTTGACTGCGTCCAGGGCACCGTAAACGATGCGCTCGGCCACGGCCTTCTTGCCGCTTTCCATCACGTGGTTCATGAACTTGGCGAGGATCTGGGATCCGTACTTCGGATCGTCCAGGATCTCACGTTTTGCTGCTACACGACGTCTTGGCATGATAAGCCCTCAAACGGTCTTCAGGTTAGCCCGGGACGTGGGTCTTCGACCCCTGCCCGACCTTACTCTTATCGACTCAAAAAAATGGATATGTGCAAACGGCCGATTACTTCGGACGCTTGGTACCGTACTTCGAACGACCCTGGTTACGGCCTTTGACGCCCGAAGTATCCAGAGAGCCGCGAACGGTGTGGTAACGAACACCTGGCAAGTCTTTTACACGGCCGCCACGGATCAGGACGACGCTGTGCTCTTGCAGGTTGTGGCCTTCACCACCGATGTACGAGGAAACCTCGAAACCGTTGGTCAGACGCACACGGCATACTTTACGCAGTGCCGAGTTAGGTTTTTTCGGCGTGGTGGTGTACACGCGGGTGCACACGCCACGACGTTGCGGGCAGTTCTGCAGCGCAGGAACGTCGGACTTCTCGACCGAACGCTTACGCGGCTGACGTACCAGCTGGTTGATAGTTGCCATCTACTAGCTCCACTGATTGTCTTGCGACTCTATTGTCTTGCAAGAAAGCCAAAAATTGGCGAGACGGAGCCTCACCAAATTTAAGGGTACAAAAGTCTAAAGAGGATCTTGCACCCAGTCAAGACGAGGCCCCGGCCCTCCTCGCCCGGTCATCGGCAACAAATCATGTCACCGATGCCCGCCCGAGGCTTGCCGGGGCCCTGCCCTGTACTTAGTTACCGCTGGAATTCAGCGCTTCGGTCAGTGCGGCTTCCACCTCACTGGCGCTCACACGCAGCGGTTTGTCGGCATCACGGCGACGCTTACGCTCGCTGTGATAGGCCAGACCGGTACCGGCCGGGATCAGACGACCCACGACCACGTTCTCTTTCAGGCCGCGCAGGTAGTCACGCTTGCCGGTTACCGCCGCCTCGGTCAGTACACGGGTGGTTTCCTGGAAGGAAGCCGCCGAGATGAACGATTCGGTGGACAGCGAAGCCTTGGTGATACCCAGCAACACACGGGTGAACTTGGAGATGAACTTGTCTTCGCCGGCGAGACGCTCGTTCTCTACCAGGACCTGAGTCAGTTCCATCTGGTCGCCCTTGATGAAGCTGGAATCGCCCGACTCGGAGATCTCGACCTTGCGCAGCATCTGACGCAGGATGGTCTCGATGTGCTTGTCGTTGATCTTCACGCCTTGCAGACGGTAAACGTCCTGGATCTCGTTGACGATGTACTTCGCCAGCGCGCTCACACCCAGCAGACGCAGGATGTCGTGCGGATCGCTCGGGCCGTCGGAGATAACTTCGCCGCGGTTGACCTGTTCGCCTTCGAAGACGTTCAGGTGGCGCCACTTCGGAATCAGCTCTTCATACGGATCGCTACCGTCGGTCGGAGTGATGACCAGGCGACGCTTGCCCTTGGTCTCTTTACCGAACGCGATGGTGCCGCTGACTTCAGCCAGGATCGAGGCTTCTTTCGGACGGCGCGCTTCGAACAAGTCGGCAACGCGTGGCAGACCACCGGTGATGTCACGGGTCTTCGACGTTTCTTGCGGGATACGCGCGATAACGTCACCGACGCCGATCTGGGCACCGTCAGCCACGCCGACGAGGGCGTTGGCCGGCAGGAAGTACTGGGCAGGTACGTCGGTACCTGGCAGGTACAGGTCCTTGCCGTTGGCGTCGACCATCTTGATCGCCGGACGGATTTCCTTGCCTGCGGCAGGGCGATCCTTGACGTCCAGGACTTCAATGTTGGTCAAGCCGGTCAGTTCATCGGTCTGACGCTTGATGGTGATGTTTTCTTCCATGCCCACGAAGGTCACGGTACCTTTCAGCTCGGTAACGATCGGGTGGGTGTGCGGGTCCCACTTGGCGACGATGGCGCCAGCTTCGACCTTGTCACCTTCCTTGACCGAAATCACGGCACCGTAAGGCAGCTTGTAACGCTCACGCTCACGACCGAACTCGTCGGCAATCGCCAGCTCGCCGGAACGCGATACGGCAACCAGGTTACCGTCGGCACGCTCAACCTGTTTCAGGTTGTGCAGGCGCACCATACCGCCGTTCTTCACCTGGACGCTGTCGGCAGCCGAAGTACGGCTTGCAGCACCACCGATGTGGAACGTACGCATGGTCAGCTGGGTACCCGGCTCACCGATCGACTGCGCAGCGATAACGCCGACAGCTTCACCGATGTTCACCTGGTGACCACGAGCCAGGTCACGACCGTAGCACTTGGCGCAGATACCGTAGCGGGTTTCGCAGTTGATCGGCGAACGCACGACGACTTCGTCGATGCTGTTCAGCTCGATGAACTCGACCCACTGCTCGTCTACCAGGGTACCGGCCGGAACGATGACGTCCTCGGTGCCTGGCTTGAATACGTCACGGGCGATGACACGACCCAGTACGCGCTCACCCAGCGGCTCGACAACGTCGCCGCCTTCGATGTGCGGGGTCATCAACAGGCCCTGGTCGGTGCCGCAGTCGATCTCGGTCACGACCAGATCCTGGGCAACGTCTACCAGACGGCGAGTCAGGTAACCGGAGTTCGCGGTTTTCAACGCGGTATCCGCCAGACCTTTACGAGCACCGTGAGTCGAGATGAAGTACTGCAGTACGCTCAGACCTTCACGGAAGTTCGCGGTGATCGGCGTCTCGATGATCGAGCCGTCCGGCTTGGCCATCAGGCCACGCATACCGGCCAGCTGACGGATCTGAGCGGCGGAACCACGCGCACCGGAGTCGGCCATCATGTACATCGAGTTGAAGGACTCTTGCTCGACTTCCTTGCCCTCGCGATCGACTACCTTCTCTTTCGAGAGGTTGGCCATCATCGCCTTGGACACTTCGTCGTTCGCCTTGGACCACAAGTCGATGACCTTGTTGTACTTCTCGCCCTGGGTTACCAGGCCGGAGGCGTACTGGCTCTCGATTTCCTTCACTTCGTCGGTAGCGGTACCGATGATGCGGGCTTTCTCGTCCGGGATAACGAAGTCGTTAACGCCGATCGAAACGCCGGAAATGGTCGAGTAGGCAAAACCGGTGTACATCAGCTGGTCAGCGAAGATCACGGTCTCTTTCAGACCCACCACGCGGTAGCACTGGTTGATCAGCTTGGAGATCGCCTTCTTCTTCATCGACTGGTTGACGACGTCGAACGGCAGGCCGGCCGGTACTACCTGGAACAGCAGCGCACGGCCGACGGTGGTGTCGACGATACGGGTGTTCTTGGTGATGCTGCCATCACGGTCTTTCACGGTTTCGTTGATACGAACCTTGATTTTCGCGTGCAGGGCGGCTTCGCCGGCGCGGAATACGCGGTCGACTTCCTGAAGGTCGGCGAATACGCGACCTTCGCCCTTGGCGTTGATGGCTTCACGGGTCATGTAGTACAGACCCAGTACCACGTCCTGCGACGGAACGATGATTGGCTCACCGTTGGCTGGCGACAGGATGTTGTTGGTCGACATCATCAGCGCGCGCGCTTCGAGCTGGGCTTCCAGGGTCAGCGGCACGTGAACGGCCATCTGGTCACCGTCGAAGTCGGCGTTGTACGCGGCGCAGACCAGCGGGTGCAGCTGGATCGCCTTACCTTCGATCAACACAGGCTCGAAAGCCTGGATACCCAGACGGTGCAGGGTAGGCGCACGGTTGAGCAGTACGGGGTGTTCGCGGATCACCTCGGCGAGCACGTCCCACACCTCCGGCAGCTCGCGCTCGACCATCTTCTTGGCAGCTTTGATGGTGGTCGCCAGACCACGCATTTCCAGCTTGCCGAAAATGAACGGCTTGAACAGCTCGAGGGCCATCTTCTTCGGCAGACCGCACTGGTGCAGACGCAGGGTCGGGCCTACGGTAATTACCGAACGACCGGAGTAGTCCACGCGCTTACCGAGCAAGTTCTGACGGAAGCGACCTTGCTTACCTTTGATCATGTCGGCCAGGGACTTCAGCGGACGCTTGTTCGAGCCAGTGATGGCGCGACCGCGACGGCCGTTGTCGAGCAGGGCGTCGACCGCTTCCTGCAGCATGCGCTTTTCGTTGCGCACGATGATGTCCGGCGCCGACAGATCGAGCAGGCGCTTCAGACGGTTGTTACGGTTGATCACCCGACGATACAGGTCGTTCAGGTCGGAGGTCGCGAAGCGGCCGCCATCCAGCGGCACCAGCGGACGCAGGTCCGGTGGCAGGACTGGCAGGACGGTCAGGACCATCCACTCAGGCAGGTTGCCCGAGCCCTGGAAAGCTTCCATCAGCTTCAGGCGCTTGGACAGCTTCTTGATCTTGGTTTCCGAGTTGGTCTGCGGAATTTCTTCGCGCAGGCGGCCGATCTCGTGCTCCAGGTCGATAGCGTGCAGCAGCTCGCGGACAGCCTCGGCACCCATGCGGGCGTCGAAGTCGTCACCGAACTCTTCCAGCGCTTCGAAGTACTGCTCGTCGTTCAGCAACTGACCCTTCTCGAGGGTGGTCATGCCCGGATCGATCACCACGTAGCTCTCGAAGTAGAGCACGCGCTCGATGTCACGCAGGGTCATGTCCATCAGCAGGCCGATACGGGACGGCAGCGACTTCAGGAACCAGATGTGGGCAACCGGCGAGGCCAGTTCGATGTGCGCCATGCGCTCACGACGAACCTTGGCCAGGGCAACTTCAACGCCGCACTTCTCGCAGATCACGCCGCGGTGCTTGAGGCGCTTGTACTTGCCGCACAGGCACTCGTAGTCCTTGACTGGGCCAAAGATCTTGGCGCAGAACAGGCCGTCACGCTCAGGCTTGAACGTACGGTAGTTGATGGTTTCCGGCTTCTTGACTTCACCGAACGACCACGAACGGATCATTTCAGGCGACGCCAGACCGATGCGGATGGCGTCGAACTCTTCGACTTGACCCTGGTTTTTCAGCAAATTCAGTAGGTCTTTCAAGGCCTTTCCTCCTGGCGGAGCAGGGAGTGGGCATTACCTGCCCACTCCCCTCGCGTCACGTGTTATTCGGTTTCCAGATCGATATCGATACCGAGGGAACGGATCTCTTTGATCAACACGTTGAAGGACTCGGGCATGCCCGGCTCCATACGGTGATCGCCATCCACGATGTTCTTGTACATCTTGGTACGGCCGTTCACGTCGTCCGACTTCACTGTGAGCATTTCTTGCAGGGTGTATGCCGCGCCGTATGCTTCCAGCGCCCACACTTCCATCTCCCCGAAACGCTGACCACCGAACTGCGCCTTACCACCCAGCGGCTGCTGGGTAACCAGGCTGTAGGAACCAGTGGAACGCGCGTGCATCTTGTCGTCCACCAAGTGGTTCAGCTTGAGCATGTACATGTAACCAACGGTCACCGGACGCTCGAACTTGTTGCCGGTACGGCCATCGAACAGCACCATCTGGCCGCTCTCTGGCAGATCTGCCAGTTTCAGCATGGCCTTGATCTCACGCTCCTTGGCACCGTCGAAGACTGGAGTGGCCATCGGCACGCCCTTCTTCAGGTTGTTCGCCAGGGCGATGATCTCTTCGTCGGTGAACTCTTCCAGGTTCTCCTGACGACCACCGATCTCGTTGTAGATCTCGGTGAGGAAGGTGCGCAGTTCAGCGGCTTTGCGCTGCTCTTCGATCATGCGGTCGATCTTCTCGCCCAGGCCCTTGGCCGCGAGGCCCAGGTGGGTTTCAAGGATCTGACCGACGTTCATACGCGAAGGTACGCCCAGCGGGTTCAGTACGACGTCGACCGGAGTACCGTTGGCGTCGTGCGGCATGTCTTCGACCGGCATGATTACCGAGACGACACCCTTGTTACCGTGACGACCGGCCATCTTGTCACCCGGCTGGATGCGACGGCGGATTGCCAGGTAGACCTTGACGATCTTCAGTACGCCCGGAGCCAGGTCATCGCCCTGCTGCAGCTTGCGCTTCTTGTCTTCGAACTTGTCGTCCAGCAGGCGACGGCGATCGACGATGTACTGCTGAGCCTTTTCCAGCTGCTCGTTCAGTGCATCTTCGGCCATGCGCAGTTTGAACCACTGGCCGTGCTCCAGACCGTTCAGCACGTCGTCGCTGATCACGGTGCCTTTCTTCAGGCCCGCGCCACCGTCAACCACCTGGCCGTTCAGAGCCGAACGCAGACGCTCGAAGGTCGCGCCTTCGACGATGCGGAACTCTTCGTTGAGGTCCTTGCGGATCTCGTCCAGCTGCATCTTCTCGATGGCCAGGGCGCGGCTGTCGCGCTCGACGCCATCACGGGTGAAGACCTGTACGTCAATGACGGTACCCTTGGTGCCGGTCGGCACACGCAGGGAGGTGTCTTTGACGTCGCTGGCCTTCTCACCGAAGATCGCACGCAGCAGTTTTTCTTCCGGAGTCAGCTGGGTCTCGCCTTTCGGAGTGACCTTGCCGACCAGAATGTCGCCAGCGCCGACTTCGGCACCCACGTAGACGATACCGGCTTCGTCCAGCTTGTTCAGCGCAGCTTCACCGACGTTCGGGATGTCCGCGGTGATTTCCTCTGGGCCAAGCTTGGTGTCACGGGCCACACAGGTCAGTTCCTGGATGTGGATCGTGGTGAAGCGGTCTTCCTGAACCACACGCTCGGACAGGCAGATGGAGTCTTCGAAGTTGAAGCCGTTCCACGCCATGAACGCGATGCGCATGTTCTGACCCAGTGCCAGTTCACCCATGTCGGTGGACGGGCCGTCGGCCATGATGTCGCCACGCGCAACCTTGTCACCCTTGCTGACCAGCGGACGCTGGTTGATGCAGGTGTTCTGGTTGGAGCGGGTGTATTTGGTCAGGTTGTAGATATCCACACCTGCTTCACCAGTCTCGACTTCGTCGTCGGCAACGCGCACGACGATACGGCTGGCGTCGACCGAGTCGATCACACCACCGCGGCGAGCAACCACGCAGACACCGGAGTCACGGGCAACGTTGCGCTCCATGCCGGTACCTACCAGCGGCTTGTCGGCGCGCAGGGTCGGTACAGCCTGACGCTGCATGTTGGAACCCATCAACGCACGGTTGGCGTCGTCGTGCTCGAGGAACGGAATCAGCGACGCGGCAACCGACACTACCTGCTTCGGCGAAACGTCCATCAGGGTGACGTCTTCCGGCGCCTTGACGGTGAATTCGTTCAGGTGACGAACAGCTACCAGCTCATCGATCAGCTGCTTCTTGTCGTTCATCGCGGCCGAAGCTTGGGCGATCACGTGATCGGCCTCTTCGATGGCGGACAGGAACACGATGTCGTCGCTGACCACGCCTTCCTTCACCACACGGTACGGGCTTTCCAGGAAGCCGTACTGGTTGGTGCGGGCATAGGCCGCCAGGGAGTTGATCAGACCGATGTTCGGACCTTCAGGAGTCTCGATCGGGCACACGCGGCCGTAGTGGGTCGGGTGTACGTCACGGACTTCGAAGCCAGCACGCTCACGGGTCAGACCGCCCGGGCCGAGTGCGGAGACGCGGCGCTTGTGGGTGATCTCGGAAAGCGGGTTGTTCTGGTCCATGAACTGCGAAAGCTGGCTGGAGCCGAAGAACTCTTTCACCGCCGCCGCAACCGGCTTGGCGTTGATCAGGTCCTGCGGCATCAGGCCTTCGCTTTCAGCCATAGACAGACGCTCTTTGACCGCGCGTTCAACACGCACCAGGCCAACGCGGAACTGGTTCTCGGCCATCTCGCCGACGCAACGGACGCGACGGTTACCCAGGTGGTCGATGTCGTCGACGATGCCTTTGCCGTTACGGATATCGACCAGGGTCTTGAGGACCTCGACGATGTCTTCCTTGCTCAGCACGCCCGAACCTTCGATCTCGGTGCGACCGATACGACGGTTGAACTTCATGCGGCCAACGGCGGACAGGTCGTAACGCTCGGCGCTGAAGAACAGGTTGTTGAACAGGGTCTCGGCGGCGTCCTTGGTTGGCGGCTCGCCTGGACGCATCATGCGGTAGATCTCGACCAGCGCTTCCAGTTGGTTGCTGGTGGTGTCGATCTTCAGGGTGTCGGAGATGAACGGACCGCAGTCGATGTCGTTGGTGTACAGCGTCTCGACGCGAACGACCTGGGCCTTGGCGATCTTCACCAGCAGGTCGGTGGTCAGCTCGGTGTTGCACTCGGCAATGATCTCGCCGGTAGCCGGATGCACGATCGCCTTGGCGGTGGTGCGACCCAGTACGTACTCCAGCGGAACGTCGAGCTCTTTCACGCCAGCCTTTTCCAGCTGGTTGATGTGGCGCGCGGTAATACGGCGGCCTTGCTCGACGATGACCTTGCCGCTGTCGTCATGGATATCCATGACCGCAACTTCACCACGCAGACGCTGAGGTACCAGTTCCAGGCTGAGCTTCTCGCCGGAAAGGTGGAACACGTTGGTGGTGTAGAAGGTGTTCAGAACCTCTTCGGTGCTGTAACCCAGGGCACGCAGCAGTACCGAGGCCGGCAGTTTGCGGCGACGGTCGATACGTACGAACACGCAGTCTTTCGGGTCGAACTCGAAGTCCAGCCACGAACCGCGGTAAGGGATGATGCGCGCGGAGTACAGCAGCTTACCGGAGCTGTGCGTCTTGCCACGGTCGTGGTCGAAGAACACACCAGGCGAACGGTGCAGCTGGGAGACGATCACACGCTCGGTACCGTTGATAACGAAGGTACCGTTTTCAGTCATCAGGGGAATTTCACCCATGTAGACTTCTTGCTCTTTGATGTCCTTGATCGCTTTATTCGACGATTCCTTGTCGAAGATGATCAGGCGCACCTTCACCCGCAGCGGGACCGCGAAGGTCACACCGCGCAGGACACATTCCTTCACATCGAAAGCCGGCTCGCCCAGGCGATAGCCGACGTACTCCAGGGCAGCATTGCCGGAGTAGCTGATGATCGGGAATACCGATTTGAAGGCCGCATGCAGACCGACGTCGCGGAACTGATCCTTGGATGCTCCCGCCTGCAGGAATTCGCGATACGAATCCAGCTGGATGGCCAGGAGGTACGGCACATCCATGACGTCCGGCAACTTGCTAAAGTCCTTGCGGATACGTTTTTTCTCAGTGTATGAGTAAGCCATCAGCATTCCCCAGCTTGGTCACCTGCTTGTTTGGCATCTCCCGGCGGGAGCAGCCAGAAAATCGTGCAAACCCTTTGGTTTGCGCCACCCTCTTGGGTGTCTTGCAGCTCGTTATCGGGGCCGACCTGATCGGCCACCAATAACGGAAAAAGGCCGGTGGCATAAGCCACCAGCCATCAGCCCTTCGCTTGACGCTCGGGCTGGCATCGCAAAGTCGAAATTACTTCAGCTCGACTTTAGCGCCTGCTTCTTCCAGCTTCTTCTTAGCGTCTTCAGCGGCTTCTTTCGAAACGCCTTCAGCTACAACCTGAGGAGCGCCATCGACTTTCTCTTTGGCTTCTTTCAGGCCCAGACCAGTCAGCTCGCGAACGGCCTTGATCACGTTTACTTTCTTGTCGCCGGCTTCAACCAGAACAACGTTGAACTCGGTTTGCTCTTCAACAACGGCAGCAGCAGCAGCTGGGCCGGCAGCGGCAACAGCAGCGGTAACGCCGAAGGTTTCTTCCATTGCTTTGATCAGCTCAACAACTTCCAGAACGGTTTTCTGGCCGATTGCTTCGATGATTTGCTCGTTAGTCAGAGACATGACTTAAATCCTGTATTGGGGTGACAGCCTACGCAGCTATCAAATTAAACGTATGATTTGAAAGAGTTTCCGGTGCCTTAGGCAGCGGTGGCTTCTTTCTGGTCGCGAATGGCTGCCAGGGTACGGGCCAGCTTGCTGGTAGCGCCTTGAATCACGCTCATCAGCTTCGCGATGGCTTCGTCGCGGGTCGGCAGGGTAGCCAACACGTCGATCTGGTTCGCTGCAATGAACTTGCCGTCAAACGCAGCTGCCTTGATCTCGAACTTGTCCTGACCCTTGGCGAACTCCTTGAACAGACGAGCAGCGGCGCCCGGGTGTTCGTTGGAGAAAGCGATCAGGGTCGGGCCAGTGAAGGCGTCGTTGAGGACACTGAATTCAGTGTCGGCAACAGCGCGCTTGAGCAGGGTGTTACGTACGACACGTACGTATACGCCAGCTTCACGAGCCTCTTTACGGAGTCCGGTCATTGCGCCTACAGTCACACCACGGGCATCAGCCACGACAGCGGACAGAGCGACTTTGGCAGCCTCGTTGACTTCAGCGACGATGGCCTTCTTGTCTTCGAGTTTAATTGCCACGGGTAAAACTCCTGCTTGTTACCGTTTCATCTGGCCGAAGCCGGATGTCGTTTTGGTGTCTGATTCGGTAAGGAACCGGGAGCACCATCTGCGTAGGCTGGTTGTTTAAGGCTTGCGCCGCCTACGGTCTTGGATAGCCCCCGCCAGGCAGGGACCCCAATTTTTGCTGCCGGCGAGCTTACACCCGCCGGCATGGTCTTACACGTCCAGCGAGCTCTGATCGATGATCAGACCTGGGCCCATGGTGGTGCTCAGGGTAACGCGCTTGACGTAGATACCTTTCGAGGAAGCCGGCTTGATACGCTTCAGATCAGCGATCAGGGCTTCAACGTTTTCCTTCAGCTTGCCAGCTTCAAAGCCGATCTTGCCAACGGAGGTGTGGATGATACCGTTCTTGTCGGTACGGTAGCGAACCTGACCAGCCTTGGCGTTTTTCACGGCAGTGGCTACGTCTGGGGTAACGGTACCGACTTTCGGGTTAGGCATCAGGCCGCGAGGACCCAGAACCTGACCCAGCTGACCTACAACACGCATGGCATCAGGCGATGCGATGACGACGTCATAGTTCAGGTCGCCGCCTTTCATTTCGGCAGCCAGATCGTCCATACCTACGCGGTCAGCGCCGGCAGCCAGAGCGGCTTCAGCAGCCGGGCCCTGGGTGAAGACGGCAACACGTACGGTCTTGCCAGTGCCGTGCGGCAGCACGGTAGCGCTACGTACGACCTGGTCGGATTTACGCGGGTCAACACCGAGGTTGACGGCGATGTCGTAGGACTCGACGAACTTGGCAGCAGGCAGCGAGGCCAGCAGAGTTGCCGCTTCTTCGAAGTTGTAGGCCTTGCCTGCTTCGATTTTTTCGGCGATTGCCTTTTGGCGCTTGGTCAGCTTAGCCATTACACACCCTCCACGTTCAGGCCCATGCTGCGGGCAGAGCCAGCGATGGTGCGTACAGCAGCGTCCAGGTCAGCGGCAGTCAGGTCAGCCTGTTTGGCTTTCGCGATGTCTTCCAGCTGAGCGCGGGTAACGGTACCGACTTTAACGGTGTTCGGGCGAGCCGAACCACTGGTCAGGCCAGCAGCTTTCTTCAGCAGAACCGAGGCAGGGGTGCTCTTGGTTTCGAAGGTGAAGCTACGGTCACTGTAGACAGTGATGATCACTGGAGTCGGCAGACCTGGCTCTTGACCCTGAGTACGGGCGTTGAAGGCCTTGCAGAATTCCATGATGTTCACACCGTGTTGACCCAGTGCTGGACCAACGGGTGGGCTTGGGTTGGCCTGGCCGGCCTTTACTTGCAGCTTGATGTAAGCCTGAATCTTCTTAGCCATGAGCTACTCCAAAATCGGGTACAAACGCCAGATGGCTCCCCGGATGACTTGCGTTTTATCCCAGTGACGACAAAACCCCGCAGCACATAGGGCTGCGGGGTATGGGATGCTTCGTCCTGCTAGACCTTCTCGACCTGGCCGAACTCGAGCTCCACCGGAGTAGAGCGACCGAAAATGAGCACTGCAACCTGCAGGCGGCTCTTTTCGTAGTTAACCTCTTCGACGGTGCCATTGAAGTCAGCAAACGGACCATCAACGACTCGAACCACTTCACCCGGCTCGAACAACGTCTTCGGCTTCGGCTTGTCACTACCATCGGCAACGCGACGGAGGATTGCCTCGGCCTCTTTATCAGTGATCGGCGCAGGCTTGTCTGCGGTACCACCAATGAAACCCATGACCCGAGGGGTATCCTTGACAAGGTGCCAAGTCCCTTCGTTCATTTCCATCTGGACCAATACATAGCCAGGGAAGAATTTGCGCTCGCTCTTGCGCTTCTGGCCGTTACGCATTTCAACGACTTCTTCGGTCGGGACCAGGATCTCGCCGAATTCGTCTTCCATGCCAGCCAGCTTGACGCGCTCGATCAGGGAGCGCATCACATGCTTCTCGTAACCCGAGTAAGCATGCACTACGTACCAACGCTTAGCCACGGGACACCCTTAGCCAACAATCAAGGAGACCGCCCAACCGAGCAGGGAGTCGAGACCCCACAGCAGCAGTGCCATAACCAGAACAACAGCCACGACAATCAGCGTGGTCTGAGTGGTTTCTTGGCGGGTCGGCCACACGACTTTACGGATCTCGGTCCGCGCTTCCTTCGCCAGCGTGAAGAACGACTTACCCTTCGCAGTCTGCAAGGCAACGAAGCCTGCAACCGCAGCCAGGGCGAGAAGTGCAAGAACGCGGTACAGGATCGGCGAGGCGGAGTAATACTGATTACCCACAACGGCGACAACCACCAAAGCCACTACAGCCAGCCACTTGAACAAGTCGAAACGCGATTCTTGGGCTTCAGTTTTGGGAGTCATCGGGGAGGATCCTGTAAGAAGAAAGCCAATCACACCGAGGTGAATGGCAGGTCAGGAGGGAATCGAACCCCCAACCTACGGTTTTGGAGACCGTCGCTCTGCCAATTGAGCTACTGACCTGTAACGCTGTATCAGGCCGGCCATTATACCGGCCTGATCAAGTAAATCAACTACTTATTCGATAATTTTTGCTACGACACCGGCGCCGACGGTACGACCGCCTTCACGGATGGCGAAACGCAGACCGTCTTCCATTGCGATGGTCTTGATCAGGGTGACAGTCATCTGGATGTTGTCACCTGGCATTACCATTTCAACGCCTTCCGGCAGTTCGCAGTTACCGGTCACGTCAGTGGTACGGAAGTAGAACTGAGGACGGTAGCCTTTGAAGAACGGAGTGTGACGACCGCCTTCTTCCTTCGACAGGACGTAGACTTCTGCGGTGAACTTGGTGTGCGGCTTGACCGAACCTGGCTTGACCAGAACCTGACCACGCTCAACGTCGTCACGCTTGGTACCACGCAGCAGAACGCCGCAGTTCTCGCCAGCACGACCTTCGTCCAGCAGCTTGCGGAACATCTCAACACCGGTGCAGGTGGTGGTGGTGGTGTCACGCAGACCAACGATTTCCAGGGCGTCCTGAACGCGGACGATACCACGCTCGATACGACCGGTAACAACGGTACCACGACCCGAGATCGAGAATACGTCTTCGATTGGCATCAGGAACGGCTGGTCGATGGCACGAACTGGCTCAGGGATGTAGGCATCCAGAGTTTCTACCAGCTTCTTGACAGCGGTAGTGCCCATTTCGTTGTCGTCTTTGCCTTCCAGCGCCATACGAGCCGAACCGATGATGATCGGGGTGTCGTCGCCTGGGAAGTCGTAGGTGGACAGCAGGTCGCGAACTTCCATCTCGACCAGTTCCAGCAGCTCAGCGTCGTCTACCAGGTCAGCCTTGTTCAGGAAGACCACGATGTACGGAACGCCAACCTGACGGGACAGCAGGATGTGCTCACGGGTTTGTGGCATCGGACCATCGGCGGCCGAGCAAACCAGGATCGCGCCGTCCATCTGGGCAGCACCGGTGATCATGTTCTTCACGTAGTCAGCGTGACCTGGGCAGTCAACGTGAGCGTAGTGACGAATGTTCGAGTTGTACTCGACGTGCGCGGTGTTGATGGTGATACCGCGAGCTTTTTCTTCCGGAGCCGAGTCGATCTTGTCGAACTCAACGACGGCCGAACCGAAAACTTCGGAGCAGACGCGGGTCAGCGCTGCAGTCAGAGTGGTCTTACCGTGGTCAACGTGGCCGATAGTGCCGACGTTAACGTGAGGTAGCGAACGATCAAACTTTTCCTTAGCCATCGATACAGTCCTCCGCAGAAGAAATAGTCATACCGCTGATAAAACAAAGGCAGATATTTTCATATCTGCCTTGTTTATATGGAGCTCTTGAGCGGACTTGAACCGCTGACCTCACCCTTACCAAGGGTGTGCTCTACCAACTGAGCTACAAGAGCGAAACACTTTGTGCAACAACAGCAAACTTGGAGCGGGTAGCGGGAATCGAACCCGCATCATCAGCTTGGAAGGCTGAGGTTCTACCACTAAACTATACCCGCGGAGCTTGCAGCTCTCGCTAAAACTGGTGGAGGGAGAAGGATTCGAACCTTCGAAGCTCTCGCAACGGATTTACAGTCCGTCCCCTTTGGCCGCTCGGGAATCCCTCCAGATGTGGCCGGCATTCTATTTGGCTGCCGCCCCAGTGTCAAGCGTTTTTTCAAATTTTTTCAATCAAATCTGAAACTTAGCTGCTTTGACACTGCCTCCAGATCTACCACCTAAGTGATGTTCCCTGTGAAGCGGGCGCCATTCTATCAAGCTATTCAGCAGTTGCAATACCCTCGCACAAAATAATTTTGTGTTTTAAGTCTTTGAAATCCTTGGAAAGAGTCGAGAGCACAGTTGGGTCCAGCAAACGCTCGCTTTCCGGGGCAACCTTGAGCCATAGCCCCTCGGCACCCGGTAGCTGACCAACCACTGGCAGGGCAGCGATATCCAGACTGACCAGCCGCTGACGCAACGCCTCGAGTTGCTCGGGCGCAGTCATCCCCCCAACAACCAGACATTCGTCACGGCGTCGGGCGGGCGCCGCAACTCCGGTTTCGCGCAACAGGCGGATTTCCTGCTGGGAACCTTTGTACAAAGCCAACGGGGCGACTTCCTTGACCCTCAGGGGAGCTTCCTGCTGATGCCACACGTAATAAAAGACGTTGAGCACAACCAACAGCAGAAACAACCAGCGCATAGTCAGTCACCTCAGTTCAATGGACAGGCCATGGCCAAACCGACGAATACCAGGTCCGGCACGATCCGAGCCTTCGGCGCCGCCTCCTGCACCAAGGGCGCATCTCCACCAGTCAGAAAGACAGTGAAGTCCTCACCCCAGATCGCCCTGGCCTGCTCGATCTGGGTACGGGCGAAGCCCTGGAGCATCAGCACACAACCACGCTCGACCGCCTCGACGGTCGAGCGCCCCGGCGCCAGGCTGTTCAGGGCGCGCTCGGCCGACGCGTCGTCATAGCGAATACGCCGGGTATGGGTACGCAACTGGCTACGCATCAGCGGCATGCCCGGGCAGATGTAGCCACCAAGGTGCTCACCATTGGCCGCGACGAAATCGGCCTTGGCCGCGGTGCCGAAATCGATGACCAGACAAGCACGCTTGGCCAGGTGATAGGCGCCCAGCGCCCCCAGCCAGCGGTCCATGCCCAGGCGCTGATAATCGTCATAGCCATTGCGCACGCCAGCCATTTCCCTCACAGGCTGGGCCACGTTTGCCTCGACACCGAACGAGGCCTGGATCAGCGCACACAGCGATGAAGTTTCCTCTTCACTGCGTACACTGACCATGCGGCAGGCAGTCAGACGCAGGCTCGAGAGCCCCGCGACAGCTGCGACCAACGCCTGGTCGGAGTCCACGATGCCACCACCGTTGATGGTGGCGTCGGCTGAATGGATGACGCGCCACTTGATAAAGCTGTTTCCACAATCGAGCTCAAGAATCATCACGCAACCTCAGGCTCAGCTCGCCGCCGCTGAAGCTCTTTTCCACACCATCGACCTCCAGACGCAAGCCGCCCTGGCCATCCACCCCCAGCGCGACGCCTTCGATACGCGAGGTGCCCGCGACAAGTGAAACTTTACGCCCCTGCCAAAGATGCGCCTGTTCCCATTCTTCCTGGAACGCAGCGAAACCATAGCGGCGATGGCGACCAAGCTCGTGTTGCAACTGCTGGCTGAGCACCGCCACCAGGTGGTTGCGATCCACCAATTGCCCAGCTTCGCCGCGCATAGAGGCCCATTGCTGATCGATCTGTTCGTTGCCCTGCATGTTTACATTGATACCAATACCCAGCACTACATGGCAGACGTCCGCAGGATCCCCGACCAGCTCCAGGAGGATCCCGGTGATCTTGCGCCCGCCGGCAAGGACATCGTTGGGCCACTTGAGCCCCACATCCTTTAGCCCGAACGCCTGTAGTGTACGCATTACCGCCAGGCCGACCACCAGACTCAAACCTTCGAGCTGACGCATGCCACCATCGATGCGCAAGACCAGGCTGTAATAGAGGTTTTCGGCAAAAGGACTGACCCACGGGCGCCCGCGCCGACCGCGACCTGCACTCTGGCGCTCGGCCAGCACCAGAAACGGCGCAGCCTGCCCTTGCGCGACCAGCCTCAGCCCTTCGGCATTGGTGGAGTCGATGGTTTCGTGAATGAACACCGGCCATGGCTCGCCCTGGGAGAACTTGGCGATCGCCTGCGCTTCGAGCAGGTTCAACGGCGCCGCCAGCTGATAGCCGCGGCCACGGACCTTGTGAATGGTCAGGTTCAGTTCGCTCTCCAGGTGCTGCAGCTGCTTCCAAACGGCGCTGCGACTCACCCCAAGGGCGGCCCCCAGGGCTTCTCCGGAATGGAACCGGCCATCCTTGAGGAGGTTCAACAACTTCAGCATGCCAATCTCGACTCGGAATAAGGCTGGCATGATAGCCACGCCCCGAGGGCTTGCATAGGAAAAGGGCTACCGTTGGCATTGCAGGCAACGCGCTCCTACAAGGGAGCGCATCGACTTGCCAAAAGCACAAAAGACAAAACCCCTACCTGCTCGCGCAGATAGGGGTTTTGCGAAATGAATCTTGACGATGACCTACTCTCACATGG
>NZ_JBYSYW010000036.1:0-60868 GCF_058783825.1 Pseudomonas sp. FW305-96 | reverse complement strand
GGTCATGAGAATTGGCCTGGGTGGGGGTGGCTCCTATAATGGAACCAACGGCTGCGGCAATGGCTCGAATGCCATGTAAGCGGTGCCCTGTACGCTTTCTGGAGAATCTCGATGCCTTGGTATGCCTGGTTGATACTGCTTGTTGCGCTTGGGTCGATTGTCGGCGGATTGATGCTGCTGCGGGATACGGCGAAGAAGTTGCCGTTGACCGAGGAGCAGTTGAAGAAGGTGCATGAGCGCAATGCCGAGGCGGATGCGAAGGATGCGCAGGATCGCTGATGCGCGGCAGAAAGCCGACCGATACTCATCGGTCGGCTGACCGAGGTTAGTTCACCCTCAGCTTTTCACGGTTGCGCTCGAGCAGCGCATTGCCGATTCCCTTGATTTCCAGCAACTCATCGACCGATTGGAATGGGCCGTGCGCCTCTCGATAGGCCACGATTGCCTCTGCCTTGGCCTTGCCGATGCCATTGAGTTCGTTCTGCAGGGTCAACGCATCGGCCTGGTTGAGATCAACCGTCCCCATTTGCGCCGATGACGTGGCAGCTTGCAGTTCGACCTGTTCGACAACGGGTACCGGTGCCGCTGCAGGCGCAGCGGAAACAGAGAATGACAGGCAGGTGAAGACCGGCAGCAACAGATAGGTCAGTACATTGTTTCGCATGTTGAGACTCCTTGGTCGTGGATTCCAGAGGCAGCGTTCCTTGGCTGCCCCTAAACCCTAGACGCTAAGGCCGCACATTCAACAGGCGAACACTCGGAAGAGTATTACCAGATCATTCCGCCGACTAGAACTTAACTTTGCAAAATGTAGATGACTTATAACAAGCACCCAATAGAGCGCATTGAAAATCCAGAGACATTCGCAATGCAAAGCACCTGATGCGCGGCCCCTGTGGCGATGAGATTTTATATCACGCCGGTCGCAGGAAAGCTTTTGAATCTCTAATCCGCTGAATAAAGGTGCGCCCAGCTGCTACCCCGTATCGCTCAATAGTTTTTGTCGCCACGTAGCACAGGACGAAAAGCAACACAATCTGCTGCAACTTATAGGGAATGGCAGCAAACCCGATCTTGACGACCAAAATTTCCAGATAACCCCACGACCAAAGATGGAATAGATAAATCGCGTAGGTCATCTCGGACAACGTCTTGATAATCGCATTACTAACGATTCGTTCTCTCAATGCCCACCCCGACAAGAAGAGCAAGGTTGCCATCACTATATAATTGCTCTCCTTGAGCGCTGGTTTCAGTAGCACCGTTTGCTCAATGGAAACCACTGCAATCAAAAAAATCAAGGAAAAGCAGAGATAGCGATTCGCCAGATTTTTTTCGACAAGATAGACCATTACACCCACAAACAAAAACGGTCCAAAAATGTTGAGGTAGCCATCAGTCCAGGCACCAGCGTGTGGGAACGCGCCACCAAAGAATAGTATCAGGGTCATGACCGCAAGAACCAATGGCAGGAGTTTGGGCCGCTCAATGAGGCCCACTGCTTTCAGAACAGCCATGAACCCATAGAACAGAATTTCTATCCTCAGTGTCCATTCCACGCCACCCAGTGCATTAGGCGTATTGAAAAAATCCCCGACCAGTAGAAGCCTAGAGGTCAACTCAAGCAAAGAAGGTAAAGGCACGCTCATAACCGTATGCGTGACTACAACCTCTGACAGAATTGCAACGATGTAAAGTGGGTAAATTCTAAAAATCCGACGAATGACGAATTCGCCTGTACGTTCATGTTGCAGGACATGGGTAATGATATACCCCGACGTCATGAAGAACACAACGACACCGGCCGCCCCAGCGAAACAGATGTCATATATCAGCTGCGCGACCTGGCGAACAGTGAGATGCAGGGAGGTATCCATTGCAATCTCAGCCAGATGCTTGTTGAACAGGTGACCTATGAGTACGCTTAGAAAGGCAAACACCCTCATGAAGTCGAGAAAGTCGATCCTGCTTTTATCTCTCAACATAACTACCCGCCAGTGACCGAGGAAAAATGGGCTAGATTCTACATCAGACAGAAGCAAAAGCAAGCATCAGGATTGCTGGAGCCATCTGTATTTTTCACACCTGTTACCGCTACCACGCTTGAGGCTGTCGGACCTCATCGACAATCGGAGGCCGTTGACTGCAAGTAAGCGCTGCCCTTGCCTTTATTGCGTTATTGCACCCACTCAAAAAAAGTTTTATTACTGTCATCAAGCCGTAGCTCTATTTTTAAACAACCTTGAAAAACAAACCCGCAACAGTATGCGCCCCCATCACACCGCCATTCCCCAGCGCCTCCGACGCCACAGTGAAATCATCTTCATTCTAGCGGGAGTTTCATAATACTTGAAAAGGAAAATACTGAGCACCAAAGAGACTACAAAATAGACGACTGCAAAGCCTGCATCCGTCAAAACAGCATGATCACTATTAAGCCTCAGCCTGAGTTCCTGACCAACAATAATTACCAACTGATGCACGAGATAAAATGCAAAACTCGCCTCCCCCAACAGAACCAACAAGCGTGAGCTTATCGCTTGCGCAAGAACTCCCTGCTGGTGCGCAAAGGAAAAAACAAGGTAAGCCATAGGCAAAAGATAATAGATATCAAATCTATAGGACTGTGGAATGAATTTACCAAGGGAGAAGAAAGCCACAAGTACGAGCAATGACGACGCCTGACAGAATGACGCCTGCCCGCTCGTGTACACCGGCCCCCCCACATAGAGCCTAAACAGCAAAATCCCCACCAGGAAATCAGCAAGGCGCAGCGGAGGAAAGATATAAAACAAGAAATGCTCCAACGCTTCGCCGCCCCACAAAGCCAAGGCACATTTCAACAAAACAATAGAGACAACGACACCTACCAGCGCGCGGGTACCGAATGAAATTAAAAAAGGAAACAATATATAGAAAAAAAGCTCTACTGACAGACTCCACGAAGGCGCATTAAACGAGAAGTACACCGATGCCTTGGCGCTCAGGGCTTGAAAAAGACTGACATTTAACAGTAACGACGATACATATTTCCAAACACTGGATGGCCCGCCGCCAACTGCCGCCAATACAGCAATGGACGCCAGCAAAGTCAGTAGATGTAGCGGGTAGATCCGCGCCGCCCTCGAAAACAGATACTCGCCGTAACTAAATACCTTGCCATGATTGGCGTAAGCAAGAATAAACCCCGAAAGCACAAAAAAAAAGGTGACCCCAATGTATCCTTCATACATATAGTCACCATAAAAATCGGACACCACTACGGAATCGCTTTGCCTTAAAAAATTCAGATGACTGACAAAAACCAAAAGCGCGCCAAAGAAACGCAACGATGTCAGGGCAGAAAGTTTAGAGCCCATAAAAATTTACCTTGCCATTGCCTGACCGAGAGATGCAGGGCTAATATCGACCCACAGCGCGAACTTAATAAAACGCAGTAACTTATAAGCACAGCACACAGTCGATCTTACTCAGAACCGGACGAACAGGTGTATCCCGCACATTGATTGCGGGGCACACCCTGATCGACATGCATACATCTATTAAATCACGGATCCATTCGCCTCTGAAGATAGATCCAATCTACAATTTCACTGTCCGGAGAATAGCCGCTGACCATTTCCCGAAGCAACTGGCGAACAGAAACATAATCATCCATCTGCACCGCACTCTGCAGTCGAACCAACTGTTCCTTGAGTGCTGACCACTCGAGGAAGTCCTCATCGGCGCTCATGATCATCGGGTGCTGAGTGGAGACGACGTTGTCGCCGATCAGCAGCTCTTCATAGAGTTTCTCTCCTGGCCGCAATCCGGTGAACTCAACGGCGATGTCACCATTCGGATTACGCTCCGACCGAACGCTAAGGCCAGAAAGGTGAATCATCTTCTCTGCCAGCTCCACGATCTTCACCGGTTTTCCCATGTCCAGCACGAACACATCCCCTCCCAACCCCATGGAACCAGCCTGGATGACAAGCTGCGCGGCCTCGGGAATGGTCATGAAGTAACGGGTAATCTTGGGGTGCGTGACGGTCAGTGGACCACCAGACTTGATCTGCTTGTGGAAAAGCGGAATGACTGAACCCGAGGATCCCAGCACGTTGCCGAACCGGACCATGGTGAACCTAGTCCGGTTGACATGAGGAAGATTACTGCTGCGGCCAAACAGGACAGGGGCAGACTCACGGCTCAACGCCTGCAGGATCATCTCTGCCAAACGCTTGGTACTGCCCATGACGTTGGTAGGACGAACCGCTTTGTCGGTGGAAATCAGCACAAAATTCGATACGCCGGCCTGCAACGCAGCCTGTGCGGTGTTGAGCGTTCCAAAAATGTTATTGAGAACCCCTTCGGCGATATTGTGCTCGACCATAGGTACATGCTTATACGCGGCAGCATGGTAGACCGTGTCGATATGCCAAGTACGCATGACGTCGAACAGTTGATCAGGATTGCGAATGGATCCCAGAATCGGTAATACCCTGACAGGCAAAGACTCGCGGGAAACCCGCTGCTCGAGCTCGCTCAGAATGCTATAGAGATTAAACTCACTGTGTTCAAACAGCAGCAGATTCTTCGGACGAAGACTCAATATCTGACGACAGAGTTCGGACCCGATCGAGCCCCCGGCCCCGGTGACCAGCACAGATTGGCCGACAACACAGCGCTCCAGCAACTCGCTCTGTGCCGGCACTGGATCACGCCCAAGCAAATCGGCGATGTCGACTTCCTGGATATCATCTACTTTGACCTGACCACGGGCCAGGTCCATGAAGCCAGGCACACTACGCACATGCAAGGGGAAGCCTTCGAGGAAGCTCAGTATTTCACGCCGGCGCGCACGGGTTGCCGAAGGAATGGCGAGCAGGATTTCCTCAGCGCCGGTCAATTCCAGCATTCTTTGAATATGCTTGGGTTTGTAGACCTGCAGCCCGGCGATCACCCGATCACTGATGCTCAGATCATCGTCAATGAAAGCCACCGGACGCATCAGCCGGCCCATGCGCAAGGCCGCGACCAACTGGTTGCCGGCAGCTCCAGCCCCATAAACCGCGACTTTCGGCAATCCATCATCACGGTTTGTGAAAGGGACATGCTTGGCCGCTGCAAACCAGTCGCCCAAAAAGTATTGGCGCATCAACAGACGCAGTCCACCAAGAAACACCAAGCTCAACCACCAGTAGTTGAAGATGATCGAGCGTGGCACCACCGCCTGATGGTTGCTGTACCAATAGACCACCAGTGCAAGGATCAACGACGAAAGGCTAACGGCCTTGGCGATGGCGATCAGCGCATCGTTACCGAAATATCGCATGACTGCACGGTACATGCCGAAGCGTATGAACAGTGGGATCGCCACAATCGGGGCGGCGATAAAAAGCCACAGGTGCTCCTTGATCGGATTGGATAGCTCTTCGACCCCCAGGCGAACAAGAAATGCCAGCCACAAGCTGCCCCAGACCAATACAACGTCAGTTGCAACCTGCAACAGCCTTTTGTATCGCCGAGGCAACCCTAGCAATGCGGACCGAAAACTATCCATAACCCCTTTCAAAATCATTCTCCTCTTACTGAACCTGAGCCGCACTCGCAACAATAGTGGCTGGCATGAACGATGCCGCCGGGGCCTTTTGGTCTTGGTCACTCATGCTGGCGACTTGTCGACCATTTCCCTTTGCCCCGCCTTGAATTTGACGGCAAGCGCGAGGAGCGGTGCATAAGCCACGATCACGCCAACCAATGCATCCACATGTCCCAGTGCCACAATGGCCGCCCAAGGCAGCAGCCAGAGCAGATTGATGGCCGTTACGGCCAGCGTGACGGGACGGTGCTTACCGAAATATCGCGAAGCATACTGGTAGGCATGGCTTCGGTGTGCTTCATAGACCTTGTCGCCACGCAACAGCCGTCGAGCCAGGGTAAAGGTGGCATCGACAATGAAAACACCCATCAGGATGATCCACGACCAGAGCAGCACGGGGTCGCCGTTCGCGGCATGCAATGACAGCAGCGCCAACTGGATTCCCAGGAAACCACTGCCTGCGTCACCCATGAAAATACGCGCCGGTGGGAAGTTCCAGAACAGAAAACCAGCCACGGCCAATGCAAGCAATGCTGGTGCCCAAACCATTGATGAAGCGCCACAAGCGACATAGATGACGCATGCACCCAAACAGACCGTTATCGCCTGAAGGCTAGCCAAGCCGTCGATGCCGTCCATGAAATTATAGAGATTAAGCATCCACACAATGTAGAAAGCCGCCAGCACGTAGGTAACCAGGCTGATGTCCAGTGTCGCGCCCAGGATCACCAGCTTTGGCGCATTACCTAGCCAGAACAACACCCAGCAGGCTGCGGAAAAATGTCCCAGCAATCGCCACCGGGCCGCGATATGGCCATGGTCATCGAGAAATCCGATTACTGCCACCAGGCCGCATCCACCCAAAGAACCGATCAGCAGCCCGGTCGAGATGAGATCGAGGCCGTAGGCAACCGGCAATGCCGCGAGGAACGCCAGCACGATTGCCACACCACCACCGCGTGGAGTGGGAACGGAGTGAGAACTGCGGGCATTGGGAACATCGATGATGCTTCGGGCAATTGCATAACGACGCAA
Organism: Pseudomonas sp. FW305-96; assembly: GCF_058783825.1. Taxonomy (NCBI): domain Bacteria; kingdom Pseudomonadati; phylum Pseudomonadota; class Gammaproteobacteria; order Pseudomonadales; family Pseudomonadaceae; genus Pseudomonas; species Pseudomonas sp. FW305-96. The sequence goes on along the minus strand of NZ_JBYSYW010000036.1, from coordinate 54,252 downwards.
CGTCCCTGTCAGCAAGTAAGAAACCAGCAGAGCAGCAATGGGAAGGATCCAGTAACTCATCGAATGGGGTTTTCCAGGAAATGTTTTGCAGTGATACCGAGCGCTTCCTCCAGTGACACAGGCGGCTCCCAACCGAGCATCTGGCGTGTCTTGGAGATATCGACCTGAAGCGAGCCGCAGAGACGTTGTGACAGCGCCCGCTTACCCAGCAGATTGGCCCCGAAGGTCAGTAGCGAGCTCGGTACCGGTATCAACCTGGCCGGCTTGCCCAGGGCGACCGACATCTTCTGTAGCAGCTCCGTGGTGGAAACGTCATGGCCGTCACTCACCAGAAACACTTGGTTGGCGGCCGCCGGGTGCGAGCAGCACAACACGATCAGGTCGACGAGGTTGTCCAGGGCCACAAGGCTGCGCTTGTTATGTATGGCACCGAAAGGCAACGGAATCTGTTTGTCGAGCCAACGCATCATATTGTGGAAGTTGGCCTTGACCCCAGGTCCGTAAACCAGCACAGGCCTGATGACGACGATCTCCATGCCCAGGTCACGTCCCAGCTTCATCAACTGCTCTTCCGCTTCCTGCTTGGACACCCCGTAAGGGTCCGAGGGCGAGGCATCATCATCTGCATGGTAGGGCTGCCCCAGAGGCGTTCCCTCGCCATTGACCTTGATCGAGCTGATAAAGACAAAGCGCTTTACCCCAGCCTGGGCGGCGCGCCGGGCAAAGGCAAGCGTTGCCTCGACATTGACCTTGCGAAATTCCGCCAACGGGTCGGCGGCGACCTCGTTCATCACATGCACCCGGGAGGCACAATGAATCACCACGTCAAACGCCCGCTCAGCCTGAGGCCAGGCAGATTCGCTTGCCAAGTCATCAAACAGGTGTTGCTTGACCCCGGCGGGCAACGAGGTCGATTGCCGGCGCACTGCCGCAATCACCTCTACCGGCATCGTCGCCAATCGCTTCAACACACCTTGACCAACAAATCCGGAACCGCCTGTTAACACTATGCGCATCGTACCATCGCCCCTTGTCCTTTCTACTTGCGGCATCATTGGCGGTCCATGATCGCCTTGATGAACATCTGCATTTCCCCAACTACCAGATCCTGCGAAAAGTCCCGGCGGGCCCTCTGCAGTCCAGAGACCGCGAGCCTATCACGAAGTACGGAGTCGCTATGAAGCCGGGTGAGAACCTGCCGAATCTGCGCAATGTCCCCTGCTTCATGGAACAACCCGGTGACATCTTCTTCGACGGCATCGGTCAATCCGTAGATTCGCGAGACCATGCTGGGCACTCCCACCGCTGCCGCCTCGATGACCGCCAGGCCAAAACCTTCCCGGTAGCTGGGCATGCAAAACACGTCGGCCATTGCCATGTAGTGCTCTGGTGTCCGAGTGAAGCCCACACGATGAAACCGGCCCTGACAGGGTTGCATGATGGCGGCGAGCGACTCATCGATACCCTCGTCATCGGGGCCGACAACCAACAGATGTGCATCGGCGTACGCTTCGTCAAGCGATGCAAAGGCCCGGGCAAGATCCAATATCCCCTTGGCCGTATTGACCCGCCCAAGAAACAGGAAAACCTTGGCATTGTCGGCAATGTTCATCTCGCTACGCATTTGCGCGGCCCGCTGCGGATCCGGCTTGAAGCGCTCGATATCCACACCACTGATGGAGCCTTTGCCAAGCACCCTGATCTTGTCTGGGGCGACGATCTTCGACTCGATCAGAAAGTCTCTTTGCGAATGACTGTCAGTCAGCAGATGAGTTGCGGCGCCGGCCAGGAGACGGTCAAGGAACATCAGGAAACGACGCCCCAGCCCACGCCGCGTGAACCAGACCTGCCCGGTGAAAATGTGCACGCGGCACCGTGTCGCCGACAGCCACCCCGCCAACATGGCGACAAGTCCAGACTTGGGCATCAGGGATAGCACGCAGTCATAGCGACGCTGCATCAGGATTCGCCAAAGCCGGTACAGCGAGATCACGTCACGTTTGAGAGAGATCTTGCGTTCGATGGCATAGGGAATGAAGTCGACATGCTCTCCCAGCAGCTCTTCAACCTCATGATGCGTACCGGGGACCATCAATGTTACGTCATATTTTTCAGAAAGGCGCTTGATATGCGCCCGCATGAACACATGCAAAACAACAGGGACTGTAGCCACTATGCAAATTTTTTTACGCGAATGCATATCAGTATCCAAATGGCTCACTTTTTTTCAAAATAGAGACTAATTGCTCGGGCATTGTGGCCGAAGGACTAAAGCCAAGGAGCGATTGCGCCAAACTGGTATCGTAAGCTGTACGCTTGACCAAGGCATCAATTCGCTCTTGAGTAAGCGGAGACAACCTTGGGGGCAGCAGCGCTACCATAGCCCTCAGAAATTTTTCTGGAAGGCGAAAACGCGGCGGGCGAACGCCTTGGATGGAGGCTATGGCCTCGACCAAAGCCACTTGCTCGCAATCATTGGATATGATGAAAGTCTGATTTTTCGACTCGGACTTTTCAGAACAGATCAGTAAGGCTCTCACTACATCATCGGCATGTATATAGGTTGAGATCGCACCTATCTGACCTATATAGAAAAACAACCTGCGATGAACAGCGCGGGCCAACTGGAAAAACGATTGGTTAGACATTGCCGCGTGAAGCACTATCGACGGCCTCACGATCGTGTAATGCAAACGCGGTGTAACAGACGCTACCGCCACCAGTGCCTCATCAGCAATGGTTTTGGTTACCTCATAGTCTCCTACTGGCGCAGGGGTACTCTGCTCATCTACCACGCGCAGCGAATGAGGAGCACCACTACCTGGTCCATATGCTCCAACACTACTTAACTGAATCCAGTGCAGATCACGCTCCGAGCGTTGGATATGACGCACCGCGGCACCCAACAATGCACGAGTACCATTCACATGCAAATCATGCATGAACTCGGTTCTTTTCAGCTCTCCAGCGCAGTGAAATAAAACGTCCAATCCCGCGACGAATCCTGACAATTCCTGTTCGTCACTCGTCAGATCCCCCACGTGCACCTTTACACCGGGCATGTCGAAATCAGCGCGACGGGTGAGCACCACGACTTCATCTCCACGCTCCAGCAAAGCCTGGCAAAGGAGTCTGCCGATAAAACCACTAGCTCCTGTTACTCCAACCTTCACGTCTCTACCTCCCCTGACTTGTGTATACCTGCTTGGCGGAGCGTATCGCGTTGCTGTTGCCCAGCGAACAGATACAAGGACACTGCAAAGATCGGCATGACCTGCAGTCCTTTGAAATTTATGATTACAAATATCAAAAGCAAGGCGAGCGCAAAAACCTTGATCTCCCGACTTTTTTCATAGCGTCCGGAAAAAAGTATCGGAAAAAGGTAAAAGCTATTCAAAAGTACAAATAACGCAATAGATCCCACACCCGAAAAATACAGAAGCCGCAGGTAACCAACGTCGGTTCCCTTATAGAAACCTAGCACTGATGTATCCTCGGAGAAGTAACGACCGTCACCATACAGATACGTCGATAACTGATCAGGCAGTCTATACATGAATGACAGAGATTGAACACTGTCGCTGTGCAGTTCACCTGTCGTTGCAAAATTTCTGAAGATCTCTGTAGCTTGGTAGAAAGCACCCGATGTTACATAGAAACTCAGCACGACCATTCCCACCAGAGCGACTAGCATCAGAACCTTCAGGCCCAGACCACGACGACTGGCGCCGAGGATCGCGAAAGGAATTATCGCGCTGCGCGCTATCGCCATCGCGACCGGAAAAATCAGAATAATCAACAACCCCTTAAAATAACCAGGGCGAGAAATTAGCAAATAATAGAAGGTCGTTATAACAAGTGTAAGGGCGCCATCAACATGAAACAGGCCAAAACCGAGCGCACGCAATCCATAAATATGCTGAAACACCTCGGCCGATCGCGGTGAAATAAAGCCTAACAGCGCAAGGTATACCTCGCGATCAACAACAGAAATGATGACCAAGGCGCTTTGCAAGGCAATCCAAGCCAATATAACCGAAGGCCTTTTACTCGTAACGCGATATATCACGTAGCCAAAAAATATATTGAGAAAAATCTTGCTGGACACGACAAAATGAAAGAACATATCTCCCGGCGCACCGGAAGTAGCGACAAGCGCACCACCGAGCAACCAGCTTCCAAACAACAATATTAAGGCAACCGAAAAACCACCATTGTCAACCAGCAACCGAAGAAATCCAAACAGATAGAAGGGCATGAGTAAAACCGCCATTGGGATTTCGGTACCGTAGATACGCGGAAACCCAATTACCAGCACGAGTACAATGAGCGCCAACAGAAAAGAGCCTTTTTTCTCAGCCTGCTCATTGCCATGCACGCCTACATCTATTGTCATCGGATCTTTACCATTTGAACAGCAAATTAAAAAGCCCTTGCCACATGCGCACATCTCCTACTCGCCAACACACCGAAGGTAGCATCTTGACCGCTTGGAGTTTTGCCACCATGGCATGATCGCGAAACTTCATACAATGCAACATCGATTGATTGGAGGCATACAATGGGTGGAGGCGATAGGCACTCGCAATTTTCGCCATCTCATTCTGCATCAACGCATAGTTTTTTGATGTATTGCTATCATGCCGACGATAGAGAGAGACCACTTCACCGACAATTCTCAATCGCTCTCCACCATGGGTCATCCGAAGCCACAAATCCCAGTCCTCGACCTTGACTTGCGGATTAAACCCGCCCATACGGCGAACCACTTCGGTACGTAGCAGATTGGCAGGGGCCAGCAGCTTGACTTTGGCCAGGAAAATATCGGCAAAACAACAATCGCGCGAACCAGGGTTGACCTGCCCTACGATTTTTCCATCATCGTCCATCATCATGATGCCGCCAAATGCTCCAGCAAACGTCGCGTCCTCCTCCAAGTGCGCCAACAGTTTCGTTGTCTTGTCCGGCAACATGGCGTCATCCGAAGCAATCACACAGAAGTATTCGCCGCGACTCCATGCCAATCCCTCGTTAAGGGTATTGGAAAGCCCCTTGTTTGGACGACTGCGAAATTCGAACCGTTCGAAACGCGCCTCGCACTCGGTAATAAGTTGTTTAATCACCTGGCAACTCTCATCAGGAGAGCCGTCATCGATTACGATCAACTCGATACGCGAGTAATCCTGCTCTAGAATGCTGCGTACGCACTGCTCGACGTAGCGCTGATGGTTATAAACAGGTATACAGACACTGACTAGACCTTTCACAAGTTTTTCCGATTCGCCACCGCAAGGTAGATCTAGCACCCGACTCATTTGAACACCCCGAACCGCTTCAACGCCAAGTACATGAAGACAAGATACGCTGCATAGTTCAACGCATGCGCCATAGCCAAACCCGAAAGACCTAGCCATGGCAAGAGCAAACGCGTCAACGCATAGAATAAAAAGGCAAATAGAACTTCAGATGCAATATAAATTTTAAATCGGCCTTTCGCGATAAATACGTAAGCCAGCATCCAGCTACAAATACGCAGTACATCACCCAGCATCTGCCAGGCAAACATATCGCGAATAGGCAGAAAATCCTCAGTAAACAGCAGGCCAATAATAAAGTCGCGCAGCGCATACATTATCAGCGCACAGAGTACCGTGACAGGTACAATTATCTTGTAGCCCGCAATAATTTCACGACGAATATCCGCCAGGTCCTCCAACTCGGAGAAACGAGGCAGAAAATAAACACTGAGCGTGGTCGTTACAAGCATCAGATAAGCCGCACTAAGACGCCACATAGCCTCCCAATAGCCCGCAACTTCCCACCCAACTTGAGTACCAATGTACTCACGAATAGCAATTTGGCTGAGTGGAACACAAATGGCCGAAGCCAAAGCCATGGAGGTAAATTTAAGCAGATTCAGCGCGATAGACTTGTCGAAACGTCCAAAAAAATTAGCCACGGTGAACCAAGAGGTTCTGAGAATGATGACCAACGTGACGAAAAAACTAAGGGACTGATACACCGCCAACGCAACCAAGGCACCGTACAACCCCAATCGAATAGCCAATACAGTAGTGACGAGAAGAGAAAAAAGACTACCGGCAATATTGGCGATTACGTAAAGCGCGATCTCCTTCCTGCCATTTAGGATAGCAATCAGCAGGGCATTGAGCGTAAAAGGGAGAAGGAATGCGGCAAACCACACAAACACACTTGCATAGGCTGAATCCTTCATAAGCAAAACAGCTAAATGATCGCTGAACGCGAAAATGAGCAGGCTCGACAGTACAGAGCCTGCCCCGGTAATGATCAACGCTGTGCGCCAAACTTCTCGCTGACGCGGCAGATCATCTCCATACTCGGCAGTATACTTGGTTACGCCAGTATTGATTGCACCACTGGCAAACGTGGTGATCATTTGAACCGCATTTTGAAACTGTCCAAGTACGGCGTAGCCCGACGGACCGACATAGATTGCTAGAATCTTGTTCAGTCCGAGCAGGGTCAACATCCGCACAATTACGGAAATACCATTAAGAAGACTGGTCTTTATAAGCGTCATCGACTTAGAGGACCATACCCTTGAAGGAGTTACAGGCAGCGATAACCTTTTCGACGTCCGCCTCCATCATGGTCGGGTCCATGGGTAGACTCAGCACCTCTTGATGCAGCTGCTCGCTGACGGGATAACTGTCCCCGCGCCAGTCCGCATACGCCTGTTGTTGATGTGGCGGAATGGGATAGTGAATCAGCGTTTGTACACCTTGCTCATTAAGATGCTGCTGCAATGCTTCCCTCTGAGCCGTTCGCACTACGAAAAGATGCCAAACATGTTGCTCCTCTCGTTCTACCGTTGGCAGCCTGATCGCTGGATTATCAATACCAGCAATATAGCGACTTGCAATAACCCGCCGTTGCTGCGTATGAACGTCAAGCACACGAAGCTTTACAGAAAGCATCGCCGCCTGAATTTCGTCCAACCGGCTATTTACTCCTCTGTACAGGTTTTCGTACTTCTTGTGAGAGCCATAATTGCGCAATGCTCGCAGCGTCAGAGCGAGATCGTCATCATTGGTCGTGACAGCCCCTGCATCACCCAGGGCACCAAGATTCTTACCTGGGTAGAAGCTGAACCCTGAAGCATCCCCCCAGTTTCCACATCGCCGCCCATCAATACTTGCACCGTGTGACTGTGCGGAGTCCTCCAGAACAAGCAACCCATGCTCCTTGGCCAATTGCATAATGGCGGGCATGTCAGCCAACTGTCCGTACAGGTGAACAGGTAAGATCGCCTTGGTATTCGACGAAATGGAGCGCTTGATAGCGTCCACAGAAATATTAAACGTGTCAGGATCAGGCTCAACCAAAACGGGCTGTAACTGATTTTCCGAAATGGCAAGAATACTTGCTATATAAGTATTAGCCGGGACAATCACTTCATCACCCGCCTTGAGCCTACCCAATTCTTTCCAGGCTCGGAGCGTCAGCACCAAGGCATCCAAGCCATTAGCGACACCAACACAATGTTTTACACCACAGTACTTTGCCCAAGCACTCTCAAACTCAGAAAGCTCTTTACCCGCAATATACCATCCTGACTCGATAACCCGCTTGCACGCTTCCACCAATTCATCTTGAAGCGTTTCGTTTATTTTCTTCAGATTGAGAAAGCTGACCATCATATTCCTCATGAAATCCTGAGCCCGGTTCGACCGTGTAAGCGAACCCGGGACAACCCTATCATCACGACACTTTGAAAGCCTGTGTCTTCACGGTCGCAACGCAACGCTGCGACCCTACCTCAAGACATGAACGGTGCGCGGAATGCCTACTATCTCACATTAGTGACACCAGCGTTACAAGGCAAAATGCCACCCCACCCGTCGTTGATAAAGCCGCCGAGGGGTTAGGAAAGCAGTTCTCAACGCAAACGCCCCCCGCTGAGATCTTCGCGCCGCAGGACAGCGCCCGGAGACTCTACCCGATCGAAGGCAGTACCTTTGAACTGCGAGGCATTGCTCATGAACAGGTGCCGAAGTAGCACAAAACTCACCCCTAATAACAACCCCACCAGCATGCCGCTGATGCCTAACAGCCATTTGTTCGGTGAAATCGGTGCCTGCGGGCTCACCGCACGTTGATCAATACTCACAAGCTTGAGCATCGACGCCTGCAATTTGAGCTGCTCCAATTCAAATCGCTCCGCCCTGATACTAGCGATATCCTGTGCGTACAAATCAGTAAGCTTGCGCTGCTCAAGCGCCTCAATTTCACGATTGCGCTCGAGCATCTGCAGCTCCTTCGCAATCTGAGGAATTCGAGTGTCCACAAAATCGTCGGAGCGGCGCTGGACCAATGCTGCGCGCTCGGCCTCCAGGGCATCGCTGCCAAGGAAGTAGAGAGGGTCACGGCTGACACCATCTGCCACGACTACGCTGGTGGCATTATTCGCCGGGTTATCGGCAATCGAAGCAGGTGTGGAAGGTCGCTTGATGCCTAAGCGTCGAGCGATGAGTAGCGCCTCGTCTAATTGAGCAATACGGTTGGCGCGCAATGTTTTGAGCTCGGCACGTCGCGCACGCATCTCGTCAAGCAGCCGGGCTCGTTTTACCGAGTCTTCTTCATTCAACGAGGCAATCTGGAGGTCTTTTAATGTCTCGTAGGAGAGCCGAGACTTTTGCAACCGCAAATCCAATGCTTTCAGCTGATTATTAACAACAGTGCTTATATCACTATTGATTCTTTCACGCTCAACCACAAAGGCTTGATCCAGCAAGCCCTCCACAATAGCGACGCCCTCATCACCTGCGCGATAAGTAAGCTCGAGCACGACCGCATCACTACTTCCTTCCCCAGCTGAAGCACTGACACGGCGCACCTGCAATGAATTGCGATTAAACAACTCGAAGCGTTGCTCGACACTTAAAGCGGGGTCATTGAATGACTTGAACTGCTCAGGATGGGCTCGAAAGTAAGCAAATCGGGTGTCGTAAGATTCCAGTGCTGCGCCGACACGCTGTAACGCTTGCTCGGGCCCGAGCTTATATACCCCCGAGCGGTTCAGTGCGTCCAACTCGAATTGGGCTACCGGACGCAGGACACTTGTTACCTTATAACTGGGGGTGACAAGGAAAGCGTAGGTCAAGGCGGCGATCGTAGCCAGGGCAGTGGTGGCGAGAACCAGTCGCCTCCCGTGCCACAGCGCGGCACTCGCACTGAAAAGGTTGAACTCAAGAACACCTAATGATGGAAACTGATTGATGCTAGTCACGACAGACCTGCCTTCGAGCCTGAAAAATACCGCGGCAGGCCCCATCCCATGGCTTGGCTAAAGGCATATCCGTGCCACGACGTGGAATGCAGGGCATACCTGCATGCAAGGAAAGGGTCGTATTATGGCAGCGGGAGCTATTTATACAAGCGTCAACGCCGACCTTTTGCTGGCACGCTTGACTGACAGCAGGATGACACCCCCTGGGCATTCTCGTGACTATCGTCGAATGAGAATGGCCCGCAGCAGAAACGGCTCGGCTCCGTGCTGGTGGAGGTATCAATTGCCCCCAGAAGCCAATCGACACCTGTGAACCCAGGGGGGGGGAGGGGTGACAAAGGACCTTACTTTACAAGGTCGACAAAATCTTCATAACTGTTGATGTAATCTTCCACATCATAGTCATCGGATGCGAACACCAAGAGCACGGCATCACTAGAGTATTGGTATTGAACCCCCCAGGTCAGGGGAGGCAGGTAAATGCCCATGTTCGGCTTGTCGAGTAGAAATTCATCCCGCACACGGCCATCATCGACAATCACATGAACACTACCCTTGACTACCACCAGGTATTGATGGCACTTCAAATGCGCGTGCTCGCCGCGAGTTTCACCAGCCGGGACACCATAGACAAGGAAATATCGCTTCGCCGCAAAAGGCACACTTCGCTCAAACTCTCCAACCGTCAGACAGCCACGCGAATCACTCATTACTTTTTGGCAATGAAGGGTTACTCCACGAACTTTTGTGGCTGTCACACCAAGCTCGCATGACGGTTCAGTCGGCAACGGAGAGGTACGCTCAGTGTCCACATGGCCGATAATTTTCGCAGGATTGCCTACGACGATTGCCCCAGGCGGGACCGAGCGCGTAACTACAGCCCCAGCGCCGACCATGGCCCGCTCCCCAATGGTCAAACCCGGCAGTATGGTACAGTTCGCACCGAGAGACGCCCCTCGCCGAACAATAGTTCGCAGGAATTCTCCAGGATAGACTTTGCTTCGTGGGAATAGATCATTTGTAAAGGTAACATTAGGACCAACAAATACATCGTCCTCCAAGGTAATGCCATCCCACACCTGCACACCACACTTGAGTGTTACCCGGTCACCAATTACGACGTCATTCTCAACAAAAACATTATCACAGATATTACATTCCTTGCCCACTACAGCCCCAGGCAGAACATGAGCAAATGCCCATATCCTGGAGCCCGCTCCAATTGATAGAGATTCGCACAAAGCACGCTCATGCACAAAATAATCCAACTCAACACCCATTTTCCTGCTCCGAAATCCCTGCTTTAACACGCTTTCAGCATGCCGTATTTTAGACACTTACATTACGCAAGCTCCTACCCCCGCGCCTGAGGGCTTGTACGAAAAGTACCCGAGCGACGCTCAGGCAAGTAAAAATCAGGCGAGGAAGCAGAGTTTGCGGGTTGTAAATGAGCATTCCGAGCCAGCTTTCAACGCGATATGATCGTAGCACAGGCACTGTTAGTACAAAGCTTAGCTTGACGATAACTCGGCAGCGCTGGACCCTCGACGCCGCACCCCTCGCCATACGAGGCGCGACAAAGCGGCTGCGACACCGATAAGCAGGCCCGACAGCACACCCAGCGATATGACCAGAGCACGATTCGGCTTGACCTGCTCATCAGGCTCCAACACCTCGCCATCCGGACGATACACCTCGAACACCGCTTCACCCACTTTCAATGCCTGATAAAAGGCGAGCTCTTCTTGATAAACGCGCAACCCCGGGGTAAAGGGATCGTTAGTTGCCCGCTTGCCAAGCATCTCTATCTCGGCTTTCAATGCCTTGGATCCGCGTAGATAAACCAGTTCACGCGCCCCCCCCCTTTCCGCAACCGATGTATCAACCACCTCTACTGGCTTTTCCTGCCCGATTTTTTCTGCGATCACCAGCGCTTCCGATAACTGCACCATCCGATCTTCGCGCTCTCCGAGGGCATTGGCTCGAGCGACTTCAATTTTTTTTATGAGACTGTCCACTTTTAACGCAACTTCCACCTGCGCCCCTCGAATTAAAGCTGCTTTCGCCTCTTCATTGGCCATTTGCATATAGCGAGAAAGCCATTCGGCCGCCATAACTGGAGTCGACTGCCGCATCGCGATCGAGTAACGCTCAGGCGCTTGGCTTTCAGCAACAGCTAACAGCTTGTTGAACCGCGCATACAAATCGTCCTGAGAGCGTGAGCGCTCCCCTTGCGAAAGACTGGGCAAATAATATTCAAGAAAAAACTTTCGACGCAAAAACTCCGAATTCAAACAATCCAGAAAAATAGCATAGGCATCCTTAGGCGAAATCAGCTTCAAGCCACTGTCCCCTCCCCGCCCTTGATTGAGACGCGCGACATCATGGGCAAAAGGCGGCTGGACGTACACTTTAGCTTCAAACAGAGGTGAAGCGAAAAACGCGTAGCCGATCGAAGCAAGCGTGACAACCAATGCCACACCGACCACCAGGATTTTTTCCCCCCACAACACCGCGATCAAGGTGATCAGGTCCATCTCCCCTACATCAGCGCCACCACGTATATTTTGCATCTATTCTAGTTTTCCTTAGGTCTGTCAGATCGACTACGCCTTTAGGCGCTAGCAGAACATCCTGTCACATACCCCAAGCATAGCCGGCATTACTCAATACCAAGCGCAAATTCACTCCCACGCTAAGCCAGATAATGAAAGCACTCCTCCGCATTAGTTCCATTCATACGACAAATGGAGAAAAAACCGACAGAGCATTTCGCAATTGAGCGGCCTTTAGGCACTCTTTGTCCATGACGGTCCAACAGGTAGGCGACTGCTTCGTTAGGCCACCGGAGAATCCAAACGCTTGCGCACACCCATCACAGATGAGGGCGGCCGAAATCCCTGCTCGCTAAAGACGCATAGGCAGAAATTGAAAGTGACGACTCACTACTACTCGCTCACAACATGATGGCACTTCAACATAAGACATGCCCCCTTTACCTGCTCCTGGAAGACACGACTTACCGGGCAACCTTGCGCCACCGCCCAAACGAACCCAGCAGCGGCCCCATTGCCAAGCCAACCACCAACGCCGCCAACACTAACACTGCTATGGGGAGGGAGGGCGCCGACCAGCCAAACAAAACCAGGGAGACAGCCTGCTGGTTCTCCAACACAAAGAACAACACTACAGCCGCCAATAGCAGCACGAACAACGCCATCAGGGCGCGCTTGAGATTACGCATCAGGCTGCTCCTCCATTCAAGGGTGCTCATGCTCTTCTTCATTAACCCGGTCACGCAACTCCTTGCCGGGTTTGAAATGCGGCACGTACTTGCCGTCCAGGCTGACCGACTGACCGGTCTTGGGGTTGCGCCCTACACGGGGCGCGCGATAGTGCAGGGAAAAGCTGCCGAAGCCACGGATCTCGATACGATCCCCGGTCGCCAGGCACTGCGACATCTGCTCAAGCATGGTCTTGATGGCCAACTCGACGTCCTTGGACGAGAGTAGCCCCTGATGGGTGACAATACGTTCGATCAGCTCCGACTTCGTCATATTTTTCCCTTCGTTATCAAGCAGCTAGATCATTGCTTAATCAGTTTGTAGCACGCTCCGAGCGATTTGAACAGGCCGGTTCTTGACTAAACAAAAAAATTCAAGGTAAGGATTTGTTCACAGTCGTAACAAGCCGCCAGGAATCGGGCCAGGATACCGGAGGCTCCACACCTGCCGAGAAATCACAGGCACAAAAAAGGGCGACCCGAGGGTCGCCCTTTTTACCGATCAAACAGAACTCAGTTCTGCTTGGCCATAGCTTCGCGCAGCAGCGCGGCCATGGTGGTGTCGGCAGCCGCTTCCGGAGCGTTTTTCAGGCTCTGGATGGCTTCGCGCTCTTCAGCATCGTCCTTCGACTTGATGGACAGGCTGATGACGCGGGACTTGCGGTCGACGCTGATGATCTTGGCTTCGATCTCTTCGCCTTCCTTCAGCACGTTACGAGCGTCTTCAACGCGGTCACGGCTGATTTCGGAAGCCTTCAGAGTAGCTTCGATGTCGTCGGCCAGGGTCACGATAGCGCCCTTGGCGTCAACTTCCTTGACGATACCCTTGACGATAGCGCCCTTGTCGTTGACAGCAACGAAGTTGGAGAACGGATCGTCTTCCAGCTGCTTGATGCCCAGGGAGATGCGCTCGCGCTCTGGGTCAACCGACAGGATGACGGTTTCCAGCTCGTCGCCCTTCTTGAAGCGACGCACGGCTTCTTCGCCGGCTTCGTTCCAGGAGATGTCGGACAGGTGAACCAGACCATCGATGCCGCCGTCCAGGCCGATGAAGATACCGAAGTCGGTGATCGACTTGATGGTACCGGTGATCTTGTCACCCTTGTTGAACTGGCCGGAGAAGTCTTCCCATGGGTTGGACTTGCACTGCTTGATGCCCAAGGAGATACGACGACGCTCTTCGTCGATGTCCAGAACCATGACTTCCACTTCATCGCCAACCTGAACGACTTTCGACGGGTGGATGTTCTTGTTGGTCCAGTCCATTTCGGAAACGTGTACCAGGCCTTCAACGCCTTCTTCCAGCTCAGCGAAGCAGCCGTAGTCGGTCAGGTTGGTAACGCGAGCAGTCACGCGGGTGCTCTCTGGGTAACGGGCTTTGATAGCAACCCATGGGTCTTCGCCCAGTTGCTTCAGGCCCAGCGAAACGCGGTTGCGCTCACGATCGTACTTCAGGACCTTGACGTCGATCTCGTCACCAACGTTGACGATCTCGGACGGGTGCTTGATACGCTTCCAGGCCATGTCGGTGATGTGCAGCAGACCATCGACGCCGCCCAGGTCAACGAACGCACCGTAGTCGGTGAGGTTCTTGACGATACCTTTGACCTGCTGGCCTTCCTGCAGCGATTCCAGCAGAGCTTCGCGCTCGGCGCTGTTTTCGGCTTCCAGGACGCTGCGACGGGAAACGACAACGTTGTTGCGCTTCTGGTCCAGCTTGATGACCTTGAATTCCAGCTCTTTGCCTTCGAGGTGGGTGGTGTCGCGCACTGGGCGGACATCAACCAGGGAGCCCGGCAGGAACGCACGGATGCCGTTAACGTCGACAGTGAAGCCGCCTTTAACCTTACCGTTGATAACGCCCTTGACCACTTCTTCAGCAGCGAAAGCAGCTTCCAGAACAATCCAGCACTCGGCGCGCTTGGCTTTTTCACGGGACAGCTTGGTTTCGCCGAAGCCGTCTTCGACCGCGTCCAGCGCAACGTGAACTTCGTCACCGACCTTGATGGTCAGTTCGCCAGTTTCGTTGTAGAACTGCTCGAGCGGGATGACACCCTCGGACTTCAGACCAGCGTGTACGGTAACCCAGTCGCCGTCGATGTCGACAACGATACCGGTGATGATTGCACCCGGCTGAAGATTGAGGGTTTTCAGGCTTTCTTCAAAGAGTTCTGCAAAGCTTTCGCTCATTTTAATTCCTGTAGATTCGGGCGAAAAAGACGCCCATAGCCACATTCCAGACAATGTGGGTTTCGTTAAGTTAAGAAGTGCTGGCAGGACGTTGACTGGTGCCCCTGCCGGCCCTCCTCTCCATCAGGCCAGGTCGCGCAGGGCGAGCTCGCTTCTGATGCGTTGCAGCACCTGCTCGATGGACAACTCCGTGGAATCCAACTGGATTGCATCGGCCGCCGGCTTGAGCGGGGCCACTGCGCGCTGGGTGTCGCGCTCATCGCGCGCACGGATCTCATCTAGCAGACTCGACAGACTAACATCTTCGCCCTTGCCCTTCAACTGCAGGTAACGGCGACGGGCACGCTCCTCGGCACTGGCGGTAAGGAACACCTTCAACGGCGCGTCCGGGAACACCACGGTCCCCATGTCGCGACCGTCGGCGATCAGCCCAGGGGCTTCACGGAAAGCACGCTGGCGCTGCAGCAGCGCCTCGCGCACCGCCGGCAGCGAGGCAACCATCGAGGCCCCGGCACCGACTGTCTCGGTGCGAATGGCATTGCTGACATCCTCACCTTCGAGAATGATCTGCTGCAGCTTGCCCGGCTCCGCCGCGACGAACTGCACGTCCAGATGCGCGGCCAGCGCCTTGAGCAGCTCTTCGTTGGTCAGGTCGACACCGTGATTGCTGGCATTGAATGCCAACAAGCGGTAGAGGGCGCCAGAGTCGAGCAGACGCCAGCCCAGCTCACGAGCCAGCAGCCCTGCGACCGTGCCCTTGCCCGAGCCGCTAGGCCCGTCGATGGTGATGACCGGTGCTTGCGAATTCACGACTTGCCCTCTTCGGCGACGCGAATGCCGACTTCCTTGCACAGCGCCAGGAAGTTGGGGAACGACGTGGCGACGTTGGCGCAGTCATGAATGACGATCGGGGCACTGGCGCGCAGCGAAGCGATGCTGAACGCCATGGCGATGCGATGGTCGCCGTGGCCGTGCACTTCGCCGCCGCCGATCTGGCCGCCGTCGATGATGATGCCATCCGGGGTCGGCTCGCACTTCACGCCCAGGGCAACCAGGCCGTCGGCCATCACCTGGATGCGGTCCGACTCCTTGACCCGCAGCTCTTCGGCGCCACGCAGCACGGTACGCCCTTCGGCGCAGGCGGCGGCGACGAACAGCACCGGGAACTCGTCGATGGCCAGCGGCACCAGCTCTTGCGGGATGTCGATACCCTTGAGCTTGGCGCCACGCACGCGCAGGTCGGCCACCGGCTCGCCGCCGACTTCACGCTGGTTTTCCAGGGTGATGTCGCCGCCCATCAGGCGCAGGATGTCGATAACGCCGGTGCGGGTCGGGTTGATGCCGACGTGCTCCAGGACCAGATCAGAACCCTCGGCGATGGACGCCGCCACCAGGAAGAACGCCGAGGAGGAAATGTCCGCCGGCACTTCGATACGGGTGGCAGTGAGCTTGCCACCGGACTGCAGGGAGGCTACCGGACCGTTCGACTCGACCGCGTAGCCGAAGCCGCGCAGCATGCGCTCGGTGTGGTCACGGGTCGGAGCAGGCTCGGTGACAGTGGTGGTGCCTTCGGCGTACAGGCCGGCCAGCAGCAGGCACGACTTGACCTGGGCACTGGCCATCGGCAGCGTGTAGTTCAGCGCCTTGAGCTTGTGCCCACCACGGATGGTCAGCGGCGGACGACCTTCAGGGCCGGTCTCGACCACAGCACCCATTTCACGCAGCGGATTGGCCACGCGGTTCATCGGACGCTTGGACAGCGAGGCGTCGCCGGTCATGGTGGTGTCGAACGACTGCGCTGCCAGCAGGCCGGACAGCAGGCGCATCGAGGTGCCGGAGTTACCCACATACAGCGGGCCGGGCGGCGGCTTCAGGCCATGCAGGCCAACACCGTGAATGGTCACGCGACCATGGTGCGGCCCTTCGATGACCACACCCATGTCGCGGAAGGCCTGCAAGGTCGCCAGGGCGTCTTCACCCTCGAGGAAACCTTCGACTTCCGTCGTGCCCTCGGCCAGCGAGCCGAGCATGATCGAGCGATGGGAAATCGATTTGTCGCCAGGTACGCGGATCCGTCCGGACACGCGGCCACCCGGTTGGGCCAGGAAAATCAGATCGTTGGCGTTCATAGCGTCCACATAGGCCCGACGGGCAAGGATTTTACTGAAATGCTCGCGGGCAACCCGGGCGCGGGTGAACACGCCCAGCAGTTGGTGCCCGTCCCCAGCATCGACCGCGTCGCGCAAGGCGTCGAGGTCGCTGCGAAATGTATCGAGAGTGCGCAGGACCGCCTCGCGGTTGGCGAGGAAGATGTCGTGCCACATGATCGGGTCGCTGCCGGCGATTCTCGTGAAATCGCGGAAGCCTCCCGCAGCGTACCGGAAGATCTCCAGGTTTTCATTGCGCTTGGCCAGCGAGTCGACCAGGCCGAAGGCCAGCAGGTGCGGCAGGTGGCTGGTGGCGGCCAGCACTTCGTCATGGCGCTCCACCGACATGTGCTCGACATCGGCATCCAGCGCCCGCCAGAGGCGATCGACCAGGGCTAGCGCGCCCGGCTCGGTTTCCGCCAGCGGAGTGAGGATCACCTTGTGCCGGCGGAACAGCGCCGCATTGGAGGCCTCCACCCCGCTCTGCTCGGACCCGGCGATCGGGTGCCCCGGCACGAAACGCGGCAGGCGCTCGGCGAACGCCTCGCGCGCGGCACGCACCACATTGCCCTTGGCACTGCCCACGTCGGTGATCACCGCATTACCCAAGTCGAGCTGGGCCAGGCGAGCCAGGACTTTCTCCATGGCCAGGATCGGCACAGCCAACTGGATGACGTCGGCGCCGACACATGCGGCCGCAAGGTCAGCCTCGCAGCGATCGACCACGCCCAGCGCCACGGCTTGTTTGCGCGACTCGCCGTCGAGGTCGACGCCGACCACTTCGCGGCACAGGCCGCTTTCGCGCAGGCCTTTGGCAAAGGAGCCGCCGATCAGGCCGAGACCTACGACCACCAGACGGTCGACGAGCGGAGCGGGATTGTTTGTTACAGCATTAACCACGAGTGCGAACCCTGTTCAAAAACATGCCAGTCGTTGAGACCGCAGGGGGCTGCTGCGCAGCCCATCGCTGGCAAGCCAGCTCCCGCATAGGCCAGCGATACACCGCTCCCCGTGGGAGCCGGCTTGCCGGCGATGGGCCGCAAAGCGACCCCAACAAAATCGATCAGAGCACCGCTTTCGGATAAGAGCCCAACACCTTCAGCGCCACAGCCTCCTGGCTGATCTGCTCGAGTACCGCCTTGATCAGCGGATCACGGTGATGGCCGACAAAGTCGATGAAGAACACGTAGGTCCACTTGCCGCTGCGCGACGGACGGGTCTCGATGCGCGTGAGGTCGATGCCGTTTTCGTGGAACGGCACCAGCAGCTCGTGCAGAGCACCCGGCTTGTTGCTCATGGAGACGATGATCGAAGTCTTGTCGTCGCCGGTCGGCGGCACTTCCTGGTTACCGATCATCAGGAAGCGCGTGGAGTTGTCCGGGCGGTCCTCGATCTTTTCGGCCAGACGGGTCAGACCATACAGGTTGGCCGCCATATCGCCGGCGATCGCCGCCGAATTCCACTCACCCTTGACCCGCTTGGCCGCCTCGGCGTTGCTCGACACAGCCACGCGCTCGACGTTCGGGTAATGGGCGTCCAGCCACTTGCGGCACTGAGCCAGCGACTGGGCGTGGGAGTAGATACGGGTGATGCTGTCGGTCTTGGTGTTCTCGCCCACCAGCAGGTGATGGTGGATACGCAGCTCGACCTCGCCGCAGATCACCATGTCATGCTCGAGGAAGCTGTCCAGCGTGTGGCTGACGGCGCCTTCGGTGGAGTTCTCCACCGGCACCACGCCGAAATTGACCGCACCCGCCGCCACTTCGCGGAACACTTCGTCGATGGCCGCCATCGGGCGACTGACCACGGCATGGCCGAAGTGCTTCATGGCTGCGGCCTGGGTGAAGGTCCCTTCAGGGCCGAGGTAGGCCACCTTAAGCGGCTCTTCGAGCGCCAGGCAGGAGGACATGATCTCGCGGAACAACCGTGCCATCTCTTCGTTGTCCAGCGGCCCCTGATTACGCTGCATGACGCGCTTGAGCACCGCGGCCTCGCGCTCGGGACGGTAGAACACCGGCGCCTCGCCTTCTGGCAACGATGCGGTCTTGACCTTGGCCACTTCCTGGGCGCAACGGGCGCGCTCGCTGATCAGCTCGAGGATCTTCTCGTCGAGGCTGTCGATGCGCACACGCAGGGCCTTGAGCTCCTGATCGGACATCAGCCGTGCTCCTTCTCGAATTCACCCATGTACTGCACCAGCGCCTCGACAGCCTCCAGGCCCAGGGCGTTGTAGATCGAAGCGCGCATGCCTCCAACCGAACGATGGCCCTTGAGGTTGAGCAAGCCACGGGCATCGGCACCGGCCAGGAAGGCCTTGTCCAGACGTTCGTCGGCCAGGCGGAACGGCACGTTCATCCACGAGCGGGCGTTGACGCTGATCGGGTTGGTGTAGAACTCGCTGGCATCGATGAAGCCGTACAGGCGCTCTTTCTTGGCGCGGTTGCGCTGCTCCATGGCCTCGACGCCACCCTGCTCCTTGAGCCACTCGAACACCAGGCCCGAGAGGTACCAGGAATAAGTGGCCGGAGTGTTGTACATCGAGCCGTTGTCGGCCGACACCTTGTAGTCGAGCATGGTCGGGCAGCTGCTGCGGGCACGACCCAGCAGGTCTTCGCGCACGATCACCACCACCAGGCCACTCGGGCCGATGTTCTTCTGCGCGCCGGCATAGATCAGGCCGTACTGCGACACGTCGATCGGGCGCGACAGGATGTCTGAGGACATGTCGACCACCAGCGGGACGTCACCGGTTTCGGGCACCCAGTCGAACTGCAGGCCCCCAATGGTCTCGTTGGACGCATAGTGCACGTAGGCGGCGTTGCGGGTCAGCTGCCACTCGTTCTGGCCCGGGATGGCCAGGTAGTCGTAGGGCTTGGCGCTGGCAGCAACGTTGACAGTGCCGAAGCGGCGCGCTTCCTCGATGGCCTTCTTCGACCAGATACCGGTCTCGACGTAGTCGGCGGTGCCGTTTTCCGGCAGCAGGTTCAGCGGAATCTCGGCGAACTGCTGGCTGGCGCCGCCCTGCAGGAACAGCACCTTGTAGTTGGAGGGGACGGACAGCAGGTCGCGCAGGTCCTGCTCGGCCTTTTCGGCGATGGCCACATAGTCGTCACTGCGATGGCTCATCTCCATCACCGACAGACCCTTGCCGCGCCAGTCCAGCATCTCGGCCTGGGCGCGCTGCAGCACGGCATCAGGAAGCGCGGCAGGGCCTGCGCAGAAGTTAAAGGCTCGTTTGCTCACATCCACTCTCGCTCTGCCAAATAGAACAAAATCGTAATTCGCTGCGGACCAGTCAAGACTGTATCGCCAGCATCAGGGCTGCCTCGCAGCGCCAATGCCCCACCTTCATCAGTCAAACGGGGCGACCTTGGTCGCCCCGCTCGGGTTGTTGCATCGATTATTCCTGAGGCGCCTCTTCGGTGCCGGCATCGTCGTCGCCCACCGCATCGAGCGGGGCGCCCTCCTCGTCCGTCTCGATCAGCTCATCGAGCTCTTCCTCGGAGGGTTCCTGGACGCGCTCAAGCCCCACCAGCGTCTCGTCGGTGGCCAGCTTGATCAGCGTGACACCCTGGGTGTTACGGCCCAGGCTGGACACCTCGCCGACCCGGGTACGCACCAGCGTGCCCTGGTCGGAGATCAGCATGATTTCCTCGCCTTCCTGCACCTGGATAGCGCCGATCAGCAGACCGTTGCGCCCCTTGGTGCCCATGGCGATCACGCCCTGACCGCCACGGCCGCGACGCGGGAACTTGGACAGCGGGGTACGCTTGCCGAAACCACGCTCGGAAGCGGTGAGGATCTGCGCGCCAGACTCCGGAATCAGCATGGAAATGATCTGCTGACCCTTACCCAGCTTCATGCCGCGCACGCCACGGGCGGTACGGCCCATCTCGCGCACCACGCTCTCGGCGAAGCGGATCACCTTGCCGGCGTCGGAGAACATCATGACTTCCTTGGCGCCATCGGTGATGGCGGCGGCGATCAGGGTGTCACCTTCCTTGAGCTTCAGGGCAATCAGGCCGTTGGAACGCGGACGGGCGAACTGCACCAGCGGAGTCTTCTTGACGGTACCGGAAGCAGTGGCCATGAAGATGTAGGCACCGGTCGCTTCGGCGACCCACTCAGGGGTGTCGCCGTCTTCCTCGTCGATCTCCTCGGCTTCCACCAGCTCGCCTTCGATCACGCTGTCGTCGCTGTCTTCCAGTTCTTCGTCTGGGTCTGCGTGCTGCTGCAGCGCCTCCAGGTCGATCTGCAGCATGGCGGTGATGCGCTCACCCTCCTCCAGCGGCAGCAAGTTGACCAGCGGGCGGCCGCGAGCGGCGCGGGAGGCCTCGGGAATCTCGTAGGTCTTCTTCCAGTACACCTTGCCCTTGCTGGAGAACAGCAGCAGGGTGGCGTGGCTGTTGGCGACCAGCAGGTGCTCGATGTAGTCCTCGTCCTTGACGCCTGTGGCCGACTTGCCCTTGCCACCACGGCGCTGGGCCTGGTACGCGGACAGTGGCTGGGTCTTGGCGTAGCCACCGTGGGAGATGGTCACCACACGCTCTTCTTCGGGGATCATATCGCCGTAGTTGAGGTCATGGCTGGCATTGAGGATTTCGGTGCGGCGGGCATCGCCGTACTCGGCGCGGATCGCTTCAAGCTCTTCGCGGATCACTTCCATCAGGCGCTCGGCGCTGCTGAGGATGCGGATCAGCTCGCCGATCTGCTCGAGGATCTCCTGGTACTCGGCCAGCAGCTTCTCGTGCTCCAGGCCGGTCAGGCGGTGCAGGCGCAGCTCCAGGATCGCCTGGGCCTGTTCCGGCGACAGGTAGTACTTGCCTTCGCGCAGGCCGTATTGCTCCGGCAGGTCTTCCGGACGGCATGACTCGGCACCGGCACGCTCGACCATGACCTGCACCGCGCTGGACTCCCAGGCCGTGCTGATCAGCGCTTCCTTGGCTTCGGACGGCGTCGGCGAGGCCTTGATCAGAGCGATGACCGGGTCGATGTTGGACAGCGCGACCGCCTGGCCTTCAAGGATATGGCCACGCTCGCGGGCTTTGCGCAGCTCGAACACGGTGCGACGGGTGACCACCTCGCGGCGGTGACGGACGAACGCCTCGAGCAGGTCCTTCAGGTTCAGCAGACGCGGGCGACCGTCGATCAGGGCGACGATGTTGATACCGAACACACTCTGCAGCTGGGTCTGCTGATAGAGGTTGTTGAGCACCACCTCCGGCACCTCGCCGCGGCGCAGCTCGATGACGATGCGCATGCCGTCCTTGTCGGACTCGTCGCGCAGCTCGGTGATGCCTTCGATCTTCTTCTCTTTGACCAGCTCGGCGATCTTCTCGATCAGGCGCGCCTTGTTCAGCTGGTACGGCAGCTCGGTGACCACGATCTGCTGGCGGCCGCCGACCTTGTCGATGTCTTCGATCTCGGAGCGGGCACGCATATAGATGCGGCCACGGCCGGTGCGATAGGCCTCGATGATGCCCTGGCGGCCGTTGATCAGGCCCGCTGTCGGGAAGTCCGGCCCCGGGATGAACTGCATCAGCTCATCGACCGTGATGTCGGAGTTGTCGATCAGCGCCAGGCAGCCGTCGATCACTTCGCCGAGGTTGTGCGGCGGAATGTTCGTCGCCATGCCCACGGCGATACCGCTGGAGCCATTGACCAGCAGGTTGGGGATCTTGGTCGGCATGACCGCCGGGATCTGCTCGGTACCGTCGTAGTTCGGCACCCAGTCGACGGTCTCTTTGTGCAGGTCGGCCAGCAGTTCATGGGCCAGCTTGGACATGCGCACTTCGGTGTATCGCATGGCCGCGGCGTTGTCGCCGTCCACCGAACCGAAGTTGCCCTGGCCATCGACAAGCAGGTAGCGCAGCGAGAATGGCTGGGCCATGCGCACGATGGTGTCGTACACGGCGGTGTCGCCGTGCGGGTGGTACTTACCGATCACGTCACCGACCACACGGGCGGATTTCTTGTACGGTTTGTTCCAGTCGTTGCCCAGTTCGCTCATCGCATACAGAACGCGACGATGCACGGGCTTCAAGCCGTCACGCGCATCGGGCAGCGCTCGCCCGACAATAACGCTCATCGCGTAGTCGAGGTAAGACTGTCTCAGTTCGTCTTCGATATTGACCGGGAGGATTTCTTTGGCCAGTTCGCCCATGAGAAGCCTGATTCCTTTTTCTGGTGAAACTTCGCCTGATCCCTCGAAGGACGAACGAAGCTCGCCGCCGCAGCGCAATTGGGGTGCGACGACTTACGACAAATCAATGAGTTGTGCCATGGATCTGCGCAATGAAGGCCGCGCTAAAGAGTGGCCTTGGAAACTGCCGGATGGTATCACAAACGCTGCGCGCATGGGAGATATGGCAGGTTGCCGTACAGCACCATCCGCACGGATGGAAAAACGCCTCAATGGAGGCGTTTGCGGCACATCAACTGGGCGATCTTTGCGGTATCCGGGCGCTCGACAACGCCCCTCTCGGTGACGATCACGTCGATCAGGTCGGCCGGCGTGACATCGACCACCGGGTTGTAGGCTTCGACATCAGCGGTTACCTGGATGCCCGCTACCTCCAGCAGCTCTTCCTCGCCGCGGGTCTCCAGCGGGATATCCTCGCCGGTAGGCAGATTCAGATCAATGCTGGTGCTCGGCGCCACCACCATGAAGCGCAGCCCGTGGTGCATGGCCGCCACCGCCATCTGGTAGGTGCCGATCTTCGCCGCCACATCGCCATTGGCGGCAATGCAGTCGGCGCCGACCACCACCCAGGTGATGCCCTTGGTCTTCATCAGGTGCCCGGCCGCCGCGTCGGCGACCACGGTCACCGGCACTCCGTCAGCGGCCAGCTCCCAGGCGGTCAGGCGCGAACCCTGCAGCCACGGCCGCGACTCGCAGGCATAGACCTGTTCGACCATGCCCTCCAGGGTGGCGGCGCGGATTACCCCCAGGGCGGTGCCGAAGCCGCCGGTGGCCAGGGCCCCGGCGTTGCCGTGGGTGAGCAGGGCCTGCTCGCTGCCCTGGTGCCTGCGGATCTGCTCGACACCGAACTGGGCCATGGTCAGGTTGGCCTCGCGATCACTCTGGTGAATCGCCACCGCCTCGGCCTCCATCACCTTCAGCACGTCTTCATCCGGGCGCAGGCGCTGCAGGCGCTCACGCATGCGGTTGAGCGCCCAGAACAGGTTGGCCGGGGTGGGCCGCGCCTCGCCGAGTATCATGAAGTCTTCTTCCAGGCTCTCTTCCCAGCTCTCGCCTTCGGCCAAACGACGGCGCAGCGCCAGCACCAGGCCGTAGGCGGCGCAGATGCCGATCGCCGGAGCGCCACGCACGGCCATGTCGCTGATCGCCTCAGCCACCTCGGCCGCCTCGGTGCAGGCCAGCCAGCACTGCTCAAGCGGCAGCAGGCGCTGGTCGAGCAGGTGCAGCACGCCGTCGCGCCACTCGATGCCCGTCACCGTCTCCGCCGCCATCAGTTGCTCGCGCATCGCCTCTCCCCGTCGCCCTGGCATCAAAAGCCGGCGATTATAGCGAGCCTGCGTCGCGGACGCTCGGGTATACTGCGCGTTTAGCCGAACCGATCCAGGTATATATCGCGCATGCCCATCGCCACCCCCCTCCTCGACCTGCTGCTTGTGCCGGACTGGCTGGTCCCCGTCGAGCCGGCCGGTGTAGTGCTGGAGGGCCATGCGCTGGGCATCCGCGACGGCCAGATCGCCTGGCTCGGCCCACGCGAGCGGGCGCCACAAGCGCGGGAAGTGCAAACGCTGCCCGACTGCCTGCTGACGCCCGGGCTGGTCAACGCCCACGGCCACGCCGCCATGACCCTGTTCCGCGGTTTGGCCGACGACCTGCCGTTGATGACCTGGCTGCAGGAGCACATCTGGCCCGCCGAGGGTCGCTGGGTGAACGAGGCCTTCGTGGCCGACGGCACCGACTTGGCCATCGCCGAACAGCTCAAGGGCGGCATCACCTGCTTCGCCGACATGTATTTCTACCCCCGCGAGGCCTGCGACCGCGTGCACCGCAGCGGCATCCGCGCGCAGATCGCCGTGCCGCTACTGGATTTCCCCATCCCCGGCGCACGCACCCCGGACGAGGCCCTGCACCTGGCCATCGAGCTGTTCGGCGAGCTGCGCCACCACCCGCGCATTACCATTGCCCTGGGCCCGCACGCCCCCTACACGGTGAGCGACGAGAACCTGCAAAAGATCCGGGTGATCGCCGACCAGCTGGACGCACCGCTGCACATGCACATCCACGAGACCGCCAGCGAAGTCGAGCAGGCACTCAAGGACAACGGCGAGCGGCCACTGGCGCGCCTCGCGCGCCTGGGCCTGCTGGGCCCGAACCTGCAAGCGGTGCACATGACCCAGATCAGCGACGAAGACCTGGCGCTGCTGGTAGAAAGCAACACCAGCGTGGTCCACTGCCCCGAGTCCAACCTCAAGCTGGCCAGCGGGTTCTGCCCGGTGGAGCGCCTGTGGCAGGCCGGAGTGAACGTGGCCGTCGGCACCGATGGCGCCGCCAGCAACAATGACCTCGACCTGCTCGGTGAAACCCGCACCGCTGCGTTGCTGGCCAAGGCCGTGGCCGGCTCGGCCACCGCCCTTGACGCCCACCGGGCGCTGCGCATGGCCACGCTCAATGGCGCCCGGGCCCTCGGGCTGGAGCCGATCACCGGCTCGCTCGAGGTGGGCAAGGCCGCCGACCTGACAGTCTTCGACCTGTCGGGGCTGGCGCAGCAACCGGTGCACGACCCGGTCTCGCAACTGATCTACGCCACCGGTCGCGACTGCGTGAAGGATGTCTGGGTCGCCGGGCAGCAACTTGTCGAGGACCGCCGCCTGACACGGATGGACGAAGCCGCGCTGGCCGCCAACGCCCGCGCCTGGGGAACCCGCATCGGCGGGCGCAACGAATGAACGGCCGGCAGCTGCGGCTGCCGCCCCGCGACACTATTTATCGAAGATTCAGAGGACTGTTCCCATGAGCAACGTCGACCACGCCGAAATCGCCAAGTTCGAAGCCCTGGCCCACCGCTGGTGGGACCGCGAGAGCGAGTTCAAGCCACTGCACGACATCAACCCGCTGCGGGTCAACTGGATCGACGAGCGTGTCGGCCTGGCCGGCAAGAAGGTGCTGGACGTCGGCTGCGGCGGCGGCATCCTCAGCGAGGCGATGGCCCAGCGTGGCGCCACCGTCACCGGCATCGACATGGGCGAGGCACCGCTGGCGGTGGCCCAGTTGCACCAGCTGGAGTCGGGCGTTGCGGTGGAGTACCGGCAGATCACCGCCGAAGCGCTGGCCGAAGAGATGCCCGGCCAGTTCGACGTGGTCACCTGTCTGGAGATGCTCGAGCACGTACCCGACCCTTCTTCGGTGATTCGCGCCTGCTACCGCATGGTCAAGCCCGGCGGCCAGGTGTTCTTCTCGACCATCAACCGCAACCCCAAGGCCTACCTGCTGGCGATCATTGGCGCCGAATACGTGCTGAAGATGCTGCCGCGCGGCACCCACGACTTCAAGAAGTTCATCCGCCCCTCAGAGCTGGGCGCCTGGAGCCGTGCCGCAGGCCTGGAGGTCAAGGACATCATCGGCCTGACCTACAACCCGCTGACCAAGCACTACAAGCTGTGCAACGACGTCGACGTCAACTACATGATCCAGACCCTGCGCGAGGAATGAGCATGCGCCTGCGAGCAGTACTCTTCGACATGGACGGCACCCTGCTGGACACGGCGCCGGACTTCATCGCCATCTGCCAGGCGATGCTCGCCGACCGCGGCCTGCCGGCCATCGACGACGCGCGCATCCGCGAGGTGATTTCCGGCGGCGCCCGCGCCATGGTCGCCGCGACGTTCGCCATGGACCCCGAGGCCGACGGCTTCGAAGCCCTGCGCCTGGAGTTCCTCGAGCGCTACCAGCGCGATTGCGCGGTGCACAGCAAGCTGTTCGACGGCATGCCGGAGCTGCTGGCCGACATCGAGAAAGGCAACCTGCTGTGGGGCGTGGTCACCAACAAGCCGGTGCGCTTCGCCGAGCCGATCATGCAACGTCTGGGCCTGGCCGAGCGCTCGGCGCTGCTGATCTGCCCGGATCATGTGAAAAACAGCAAGCCCGACCCCGAGCCACTGATCCTGGCTTGCAAGACGCTTGACCTGGACCCGGCCAGCGTTCTGTTCGTCGGCGACGACCTGCGCGACATCGAGTCCGGCCGCGACGCCGGCACCCGCACCGCAGCGGTGCGCTATGGCTATATTCATCCAGAGGACAACCCCAACAACTGGGGCGCCGACGTGGTGGTGGACCACCCGCTGGAACTGCGCAAGGTGATCGACAGCGCGCTGTGCGGCTGCTGATTTCAAGTCGCAAGCGTCAAGCTTCAAGCCTCAAGAAAGAGCAGCTCCAACACTGATCCGCTTTCTCTTGTAGCTTGCCGCTTATAGCTTGCAGCTCATATTCAAGGACAGACCTATGTTCGACTACACCGCCCGCCCCGACCTGCTCAAGGGCCGGATCATCCTGGTCACCGGTGCCGGCCGCGGTATCGGCGCCGCCGCCGCCAAGGCCTATGCCGCCCTGGGCGCCACCGTGCTGCTGCTGGGCAAGACCGAAGCCAACCTGAACGAGGTCTACGACCAGATCGAAGCCGCGGGCCACCCGCAACCGGTGGTGATCCCGTTCAACCTGGAAACCGCCCTGCCCCACCAGTACGACGAACTGGCGGTGATGATCGAGGACCAGTTCGGCCGCCTCGACGGCCTGCTCAACAACGCCTCGATCATTGGTCCGCGCACGCCGCTGGAGCAGCTGTCGGGCGACAACTTCATGCGCGTGATGCACATCAACGTCAACGCCACCTTCATGCTGACCAGCACCTTGCTGCCGCTGCTGAAGCTGTCGGAGGATGCCTCGGTGGTGTTCACTTCCAGCAGCGTCGGGCGCAAGGGCCGCGCTTACTGGGGCGCCTACGGGGTGTCGAAATTCGCCACCGAGGGCCTGATGCAGACCCTGGCGGATGAACTGGAAGGCGTAGCGCCAGTGCGCTCCAACAGCATCAACCCGGGCGCCACGCGCACGGCGATGCGCGCCCAGGCTTACCCAAGCGAAAACCCACAGAACAACCCGCTGCCCGAGGACATCATGCCGGTGTACCTGTACCTGATGGGACCGGACAGCAAGGATGTGAACGGGCAGGCGCTGAACGCACAGTAAAACCGATAAGACTGATCGCGGGGCAAGCCCGCCCCACGCCTTGCTGCGTGGGGCGGCGGTGCGCCGATGCGACTTGCCCCGCGATGCTTTCAGCCCGCCGCCAAGGCCGGGCGCAGGCGCCCCTGCTGACGCCCTTCGAGCTGCATGCAACGCTCCAGGAACAGGAACATGCAGTCGTAGCTCTTGCAGATCGCCCGACGCAACTCGGTGCGCAGCCCCAGGGTCGGGCTCTCGCCGGCCAGGGTGCAGATGATTTCCAGCGCTTCCCACGGGTGCGCGTCATCATACTGCGCATGCATCTTCAGCCATTTCATGGCGCGCTTGCGGGTGTCTTCGGGGAAGCCCTGGGCGTAGGTATCTTCGGCGCAGACCACCGCCGACCACTCGCCGGTGGCCCCCTCGATGGCGTAGTTGGTGGCTGCCATGGCGATGGCCAGTGACTCGGTGGCGCATACCCGCCAACACCAGTCGTTCAAGCCATTGAGCTCGGGCGGCACTTCCTGGGACTGCAGCTCATGCAGGTGGATGCCATGGGCCTGGCACCAGTGCACCCAGTAGTCGGCATGATTGAGCTCGACGCGGATGTTGCGCATCAGCCAGCGGCGCGCCATGTCCTCGCCGGGATGCCGGGCGTAACGGGTCTTGGTGAGGTTGTGGGCCATGTAGAGGGAGAACTGCTCGACCACCGGCCAGCCACCGATCAGGTACTGGCGGATGGTCGACTGCTTGAGCTGGCCATCGCGCAGGCGTTGGTAGAACTCATGCTCCACCACTCGGCGCTTGCTTTCGCGGCAATCCTCTATCAGTTGTTGGGCCCACTGCGGATAACTGGCCGGATCCATCAATGGTCCGATCCTTACGAACGCGTCGATCACTGTCAGCTCCTTGATTCCCTGTGATTTCCGGGCGTTGTTCAGCGAAAGGTCCCCGGCGCCCGGTGCAGAAGGGGCCTCGCGGCAATCCGTTGGCGCTGCAGGCTGTCGCAGGTGAACACCTGCGGGCGTTCGATGAGATATCCCTGGGCGTAATCCACGCCGATCTCCTGCAAAGCCTGCTCGATCAGTGGCGTCTCGACGAACTCGGCGATGGTCCGCTTACCCATGACGTGGCCGATGTGATTGATCACTTCAACCATCGCCCGGTTGATCGGGTCATCGAGCATGTCCTTGACGAAACTTCCGTCGATCTTCAGGAAGTCTACAGGCAAATGCTTCAAATAGGCGAATGACGACATTCCGGCGCAGAAGTCGTCCAGCGAGAATTTGCAGCCCAATCCTTTCAATTCATTGATGAAGCGGATTGCGCTGCCCAGATTGGCGATGGCGCTGGTTTCGGTAATTTCAAAACAGATCAACCGTGGCGGAATGTCGAACTCGCCAAACAGGCGCTGCAGGTACTCGAGGAACTTGTCGTCGCCGATACTCGAACCCGACAGGTTGATGGCGCACATGGCCAACGGCCCCTCCCGCCCCTCGTCCAGGCACTGGCGAATCACCTGGAACACACTGCGCACCACCCAGCGATCGAGCGCGGTCATCAGGCCGTAGCGCTCGGCTGCGGGAATGAAGCTGTCGGGCAAAATGGTACGTCCACTTTCATCGTGCAGGCGCAGGAGGATTTCGATATGCCCCGGTCCTTCATGGGGATGCAGCGGGGCGATTTCCTGGGCGTAGAGGCAGAAGCGATTCTCCTCCAGCGCCACGTGCAAGCGCTGGATCCAGGCCATTTCACCGAAGCGCATGGACAGCTCGCTGTCGTCGGCGTGATAGACCTGGACGCGGTTGCGTCCTTTCTCCTTGGCCATGTAGCAGGCCATGTCCGCCGCGCGCAACGACGCCTCCAGGGTGCTGGGCACCTGGGCGATATGCACCAGGCCGATGCTGACAGTGGTGACGAAGGGCCTGCCCTTCCACACGAAATGCAGGCTCTGCACGGCCTGGCGCAATTGCTCGGCGATGCGCTCGCCCTGCTCGGGGGGGCAGTTCTCGAGCAGCACGCCGAACTCGTCACCACCCAGGCGCGCCAGGGTGTCGCCCTCGCGCAGGCCCGACTGCAGCACCGCGCAGATATGCCGCAACAGCTCGTCGCCAGCGGCATGGCCACAGGTGTCGTTGACCAGCTTGAACTGGTCCAGGTCGAGGAACATCAGCGAATGTCGCCCGGCCTGGCGCGCCAGGCCATTGAGCGCTTGCTCCAGGCGGTACTCGAACTCGCGGCGGTTGGCCAGCCCGGTCAGCGCGTCATGGGTGGCCTGCCACGACAGGTTGGCGATGTACTGGCGCTCCTGGGTCATGTCGTGCAGCACCACCACGATGCCACTGACCTGCCCTTCGGTGAGAATGGGCGAGCCCACCAGGTTGACCGACACCGTGCTGCCATCCAGGCGCTGGATCAACCGGGCGTGCTCGGCGCCGCCCTTGAGGCTGCCGCTGAGCACCTGCTCGACCAGCGTCATGCTATCGCCTTCGGCATTCTCGTCGAGCAGGCTGAACAGCGCCGCCAGCGGCAGGCCCTGGGCCTGCACCGCCTGCCAGTGAGTCAGTTGCTCGGCGGCCGGGTTCATGTAGCTGATGCAACCGTCGACATCGGCGGTGATCACCGCGTCGCCGATCGACTCCAGGGTGATCTGCGCCCGCTCCTTCTCCTCCTGCAACGCACTGGCGAACGCCTGGCGCTGTGCCAGCAGCTTGCTCGAGCGCCGCCAGGCCATGGCGATAAGGAACAGCGCGGTTGCCAGGTTGGTGAGCATCAACACCTTGAGCAGCATCCGCGAACCTTCGCCCAGGGCATCGCTGAACGCCTTGGCGGCGGGCGTCACGCCATCATTGATGGCAACGATGCGCGCCTTCCAGTTGGCTACCTGGTGGGCGTCGACCTTGTCGCCGGCAAACCCTTCGCGCATCTGCTGGGCCAGTACGTCGAGCTGGCGCAGGTAGTCGTCACCGATGTCCCAATAATCGATGGCGGTTTCCATGTAGCTGATATGGCGAAAGTTGCGGTAGAACCAGATGATCCGGGCAACGTCTTCGGGATGGTTGCCGCCCTGCAGCACGCCTTGGCGCGCCGCCTCCAGGTCTGGCTCGGGCCGATCCAGGGCCAGGCGCAGGTTGTGATCCCCCTGGGGCACCAGGATGGCCCGACGATAGCGGGCATAGGTCAGCGGATCACGATCATCGGCATAGAGGTTGAGGTAGTAGATAGCGTCCTTCTGCGCCTTGGACCACAGGCTCTCGCCCGCCACATAGGCACGCACGGCGGACAACGCATAAAGACTCAGACTGCCCAGCAGTACCTGGAAAACCACAACGGCGACGAAGGGCCAGATGATACCCAGCAGCCTTGGCGCTTCGAGAGTCCGATTTCCCTTCATGTAATCCCTGTCATGACGGCAGATAAGGCACGAATCGACCTAGACAAGCACAGCGTAGGCCATTTGCCATGAAGGAGCGACAAGCTGCAAGCCCCAAGCGGCAAGAAAAAGTGCGCTGACTTCAACTTGCCGCTTGCAGCTCGAAGCTTGAGGCGGTTTTCAGGTTTGCTGCAGGTGGCCGTAGAGCTTGGCGTACAGGCCGCCTTCGGCGATCAGTTGCTGGTGGTCGCCATCTTCGGCGACATGGCCGCCATCGAACACCAGCACCCGGTCCGCCTGCTTCACCGCCGACAGGCGGTGGGCGATGATCAGCGTGGTGCGCCCGCTGAGGAAGCGTGCCAAGGCCAGGTGCAGGTTGTACTCGGTAGCCGCGTCCAACGCAGAGGTGGCCTCATCGAGGATGACCACCTTGGGTTCGGCCAGCACCATGCGGGCGATCGCCAGGCGCTGGCGCTGGCCACCAGACAGGCGCACGCCGGAACGCCCGACGATGCTGTCCAGGCCCTGGGGCAGCGCGGCGATGGTGGCGTCCAGCTGGGCGATGCGCAGCGCCTGCCAGCAGTCCTCGTCACTGCAGTCACGACCCATGGCCAGGTTGGCACGCACGCTGTCGTTGAACAGCGAGGGGTGCTGCAGCACCACCGCGACATTTTCGCGCAGGGTCTCCAGGCCGATCTCCTGCAGGCTGGCGCCCCCGAAGCGGATGGTCCCGGCCTGGGCGCTGTACAGCCCAAGCAGCAACTGCACCAAGGTACTCTTGCCACCGCCGCTGGCACCGACGATGGCGACCTTCTCGCCCGGGGCGATGGTCAGGTTGAGCTGGTCGAGCACCGGCTCGTCGGCATAGGCGAAGCGCAGGTCGCGCACCTCGATACCAACCGTCTCGCGCCCGGCGAACGGGTCGCCGGCCGCCGGGTACTGCGGCTCGTCGGCCCGCGCCAGCAGCTCGTTCAAGCGACTCAGCGCACCGCCGGCGGCGTAGTAGGCATATTGCAGGTTCAGCAACTGCTCCACCGGCCCGATCATGAACCACAGGTAGCTGAACACCGCCAGCATCTGGCCGATCGACAGGTCGGAGAACAGCACCGTGAGCATGGCAGCGGCACGGAAGATGTCGATGCCGAACTGGAACAACAGGCCACTGGCGCGACCGCTGGCGTCGCTCTTCCACTGCGAGGCAACCGCGTAGTCGCGCACCTCGCGGGCGCGCAGTCCCAAGCGGCCGAGGAAGTAGCCCTGGCGGTTGCTGGCGCGGATTTCCTGGATCGCGTCGAGGGTCTCGGTCAATGCCTGGGTGAAACGTGCGGTGCTGTCGTTCTCGAGCTTCTTCAGGTGCTTGACGCGCTTGCCCAACTGCACGGTGAAATAGATCACCAGCGGGTTGAACAGCAGGATCAGCAGCGCCAGCTGCCAGTGCATCCAGATCAGGATGGCCGCGGTGCCGGTCAGCGTGAGCACGGCCACCAGGAAGCGACTCAGGGTTTCGCCGACGAACTTGTCGAGGGTGTCCAGGTCGGTGACCAGGTGGGTGGTCACCGTGCCGCTGCCCAGGCTTTCGTACTCCTTGAGCGAAATGCGCTTGAGCCGCTCGATCAGGCGGATGCGCAGGCGGTAGACGATGTCCTTGGCCAGGCCGGCGAACAGCTTGGCCTGGACCACGTTGAACACCAGCGCCGCCAGGCGCAGGCCGAGGGTGGCGCACAGCATCAGCCCGATGTAACCCGCGGCCACCTGCCAGCCCGCGGGCAGGAAATTGTTCATCCACTTCAGCGCCGCGTCGCCATGCCCCAGCAACACTTCATCCACCAGCAAAGGCAGCAGCAAGGGAATCGGCACGCTGCACAGGGCGGCAAGCACGGCCACCAGGTTGGCAGTCCACAGGGCTTGCTTGTGGTGCAGGGCCAGACGGCGGATTTCCGCCCAGCTCAGGCGATCGGGCACAGCGGGCGACTTCCCTGGCACAGGGTCTGGCGACCCTGGCAGGTCAAGCACAGGCGGCCTGCTGCAGCCAGCGGCCGAGCAAGGGTTGCAGGCTTTCCAGCGGCTGGTAGCCATTGGTCAGCAGGGCCAGTTGGCCATTGCGCTCGGCCAGCAGCGTGGGGAAGCCAGCGATGCCCAGGTCCTGCACCCAGGCGAAATCGGCACTGGTGGCGATTCGGGTGTCAGGGAGGGTAAAGCGCTGGGAGAACTGTTCACGGTCGAAGCCGGCCTGCTCGGCCAGCTCCACCAGTTGCGGGGCGCGGGTGACATCCACGCCCTGCTGGTAGAACGATGCCTGGATCAGTTGCAGCAGGCGCCAGGCCCGCTTGTCGTCCAGCTCGCGTGCCGTCACCAGGGCGCGGCATGCCGGCTCCGTGTCGTAGACGAAACCGTCGGGCATCGCGTTGTCGAAACGGAACGGCTGCCCGGTGGCGTCATGCACCGCCTGCCAATGCTCGAGGATGTACTTGCGGGTCGAGGCGTCCAGGGCGCTGCCGCCGGTGCGCAGGCCGCCCGGCACCAGGCGGGTCTCGACACCCGCCTCAAGGGCCTGGGCGATCAGCGCCTCGGCCACCGGGGCAAAGCCCCAGCACCAGGAGCACATCGGGTCCATCACATAGAGCAGGCGTGCGGACATGCATCAGGCCTCGGCTTTGTAGTTGAAACCGATCGGGTGCGGCTGGTTGCGCGCCTTGGCCAGCTCGATCTGCTTTTGGCGGTCGATGGCGCTGCGCCGGGTCTTCTCGCTCAGGCTGTCCCAGCAGTGCGGGCAGCTCACGCCTGGCGAATAGTGCTCCGACTCCCGGTCCTTCACGTCGATCGGGTGGCGGCAGGCATGGCACTGGTCGTACTCGCCCTCGGTCAGGTCGTGACGCACCGTGACCCGATTGTCGAAGACGAAGCAGTCGCCGTCCCAGAGGCTTTCTTCCTGGGGTACTTCCTCGAAGTATTTCAGGATGCCGCCCTTAAGATGATAGACCGCTTCGTAGCCCTCACCGAGCATGTAGCTGGAGGCCTTCTCGCAGCGGATGCCGCCGGTGCAGAACATGGCGACCTTCTTGTGCTTGCTCGGGTCGAAGTGGGCCTTGATGTAGTCGGGGAACTCGCGGAAGGTCTCGGTCTTCGGGTCGATGGCACCCTTGAAGGTGCCGATGGCCACTTCATAGTCATTGCGGGTGTCGATCAGCAGCACTTCCGGGTCGCTGATCAGGGCGTTCCAGTCTTTCGGATCGACGTAGGTGCCGACCGCCTTGTTCGGGTCCACGCCCGGCACGCCGAGGGTGACGATCTCTTTCTTGAGCTTGACCTTGGTGCGGTAGAACGGCTGCTCGTCGCAGTACGACTCTTTATGGTCGACGTCCACCAGGCGTGGGTCGTTGCGCAGCCAGGCCAGCAGCGCGTCGATGCCTTCGCGGGTGGCCGAAACGGTGCCGTTGATACCTTCGTTGGCCAGCAGCAGGGTGCCTTTTACGCCGTTGTCGAGCATCGCCTTGAGCAGCGGCTCGCGCAGTTCGACGTAGTCTTCCAGGGTGACGAACTTGTACAGCGCCGCCACGACGATCGGTTGGGTCATTGCGTTGAATCTCCAGGTGGTTGCCCTCGTAAGGGGCGGACCGGGTTTGGCAAAAGCATGGGGCCGCAAAGCGGCCCCGAAGGAATAACGCGAATTGTACCAGAACGACGGAAAGGATTCAGTGCTTGCCGCCGCCGGCACACACCGGCGAGGCCGGTGCCACACCGACCGCCGCCCATTCCTCAGGCGTGTAGGTGTGAATCGCCAGGGCGTGGATCTGGCCCATCAGATCACCCATGGTGGCGTAGACCTTCTGGTGGCGCTTGACGCTGTTCAGCCCGGCGAACTGCTCGCTGACCAGCACCGCCTTGTAGTGCGTTTCCTGGCCACGGCTGTGCATGTGGCTTTCGTTGTGCACTTCGAGGTGTTGCGTGCCCAGCGGCGCCAGTTGCTGCTCGATGCGTTGCTGCATGCTCATCGCGTCACGCTCACTTCTTCGCCGGGGCCTTGCCGGCGCTTGGGTCCAGTTCCTTGGTCATGTCTTCGAGCAGCTTGTTGACCACTGGCACGGCCGGTTCCAGGCTCTGCTGGGTCAGCTGGGCGGACTGCTGGGTGACCTTGGGCATTTCCCGCAGGACCTTCTTGCCCAGCGGCGATTCGTAGAACTTGACCAGATCGTTCAGCTCGGCCTCGGTGAAGGTCGCGGTGTACAGGTCGACCATCTTCGGCTTGAGTTTTTTCCAGCCGATGGCGTTGTCCAGGGCGGCGTTGGCCTTGGCCTGGTAGCTGTCGAGCACGGTTTTCTTGGAGGCCGGCGCCTTGGTCTGCTCGAAGCGCTGGGCGAACATCTGCTGGACCTGCATGTACACCGGGGTGCCCAGCTTGTCGGCATTGGCCAGGGTCAGGAATTTCTCGGCGGCAGCGTTGTGGGCTGGAGTGGCGGCGAGTACCTGGCCGCTGGCGCAAACCAGGGCAACGGCGGCACAGAGGACACGGAGACGGGTCATTGCATTTCCTTCAAGAAAGGGAGGCGAGTACCTCAGAGTAGAGCATTCTGCGCTGTGATGGCGAAGTGCTCAAGTGGCACGACGAGCGATGGAACCGCTCTGTCGAATCAGGGCCTAAACTGCGATTTCGAACCACAAAGGAGTGAGCGCAGCATGAGCCGTATCGAGACAGACAGCCTGGGCCCGGTCGAAGTTCCAGAGGGCGCCTACTGGGGTGCGCAAACCCAGCGTTCGCTGATCAACTTCGCCATTGGCAAGGAGCGCATGCCGCTCGCGGTGCTGCACGCCCTGGCGCTGGTCAAGAAAGCCGCTGCCCGGGTCAACGACCGCAACGGCGACCTGCCCGCCGACATCGCCCGCCTGATCGAGCAGGCCGCCGACGAAGTGCTCGACGGCGAACACGACGACCAGTTTCCGCTGGTGGTGTGGCAGACCGGCAGCGGCACCCAGAGCAACATGAACGTCAACGAGGTGATCGCTGGCCGCGCCAACGAGCTGGCCGGCAAGGGGCGCGGCGGCAAGGTGCCGGTGCACCCCAATGATCACGTCAACCGCTCGCAGAGCTCCAATGACTGCTTCCCCACCGCCATGCACATCGCCGCGGCCCAGGCGGTGCATGAGAAACTGCTGCCGGCGATCGCCGAACTGTCGGCCGGCCTGGCCGAGCTGTCGGCGCGCCACTCGCACCTGGTGAAAACCGGGCGCACGCACATGATGGACGCCACGCCGATCACCTTCGGCCAGGAGGTCTCGGCCTTCGTCGCCCAGCTCGACTACGCCCAGCGCGCCATCCGCGCGACTTTGCCGGCGGTTTGCGAGTTGGCCCAGGGGGGCACCGCCGTGGGCACCGGGCTCAATGCCCCGCACGGTTTCGCCGAAGCCATCGCCGCGGAGCTGGCGGCCTTGTCCGGCCTGCCGTTCGTCACCGCGCCGAACAAGTTCGCCGCCCTGGCCGGCCATGAGCCGCTGACCAGCCTGGCCGGGGCGCTGAAGACCCTCGCCGTGGCCCTGATGAAGATCGCCAACGACCTGCGGCTGCTGGGTTCCGGCCCGCGCGCGGGGATTGCCGAGGTACGCCTGCCAGCCAACGAGCCAGGGAGTTCGATCATGCCCGGCAAGGTCAACCCGACGCAGTGCGAGGCCTTGTCGATGCTGGCCTGCCAGGTGCTGGGCAACGATACGGCAATCGGCTTTGCCGCAAGCCAGGGGCATCTGCAACTGAACGTGTTCAAACCGGTAATCATCCACAACCTGCTGCAGTCGATCGAACTGCTGGCCGATGGTTGCAGCAACTTCCAGCAGCACTGCGTGGCCGGCATCGAGCCGGATGCCGAGCAGATGGCGGCGCACCTGGAGCGTGGATTGATGCTGGTGACAGCGCTGAACCCGCACATTGGCTACGACAAGGCGGCGGAAATCGCCAAGAAAGCCTATGCCGAGGGCAAGACCCTGCGCGAGGCGGCGCTGGAGCTCAAGTACCTGACTAACGAGCAGTTCGACCAGTGGGTGCGACCAGAGAACATGCTGGCGCCCGGCGGCAAGGGTTGATCCAGCGGCCTCATTGCGGTGCGCCGTGATGAGGCGTCAATCAACCAGCGCGCGACGCGCTTTCCAGCCAGCCACCAGCGATGGCCCCAGCGCCACCAACGCCGAACCCAGTACAACGGTCACCGCCCCGACATACCCCAGGCCATTGATCTGCTCGGCATGCACGTAGTCCGGCCATAGCCAGGCCGCCAGGGCCACCGCAACGAACGTCACCAACGGCGTCAGCGCCAGCGTCGCGCTCACCCGCGAGGCCTCCCAATGCGCCAGTGCCTCGGCGAACGCGCCATAGGCCACCAGCGTGTTCAGGCAGCAGGCCAGCAACAACCAGCCCTGCAACGGGCTGAGCTGCAACGCCTCCAGCGGATGCACCCAAGGCGTCAGCAGCAGCGCGCAGCAGATGTAGATCACCATCATCACCTGCTGCGAGCTCCACACCGTCAACAGTTGCTTCTGGCTCAGGGCATAGAACACCCAGATGCTGGTGGCCAGGATGATGGTGAGTACACCGGTGGTGTAGGTGCCGAGTGACGTGAGCAGTTCTTCCAGGCGCTGGTTGAAGAACAACGCGAAGCCCAATAGCAGCACCAACAGCCCCAGGCCTTGCCCCACGCTGAAACGCTCTTTGAAGACGAAGACGCTGGCCACCAGCAACAGCACCGGCCCCAGTTGCACCACCAGTTGCGCGGTACCGGGACTGAGCAGGTTGAGCCCGACCAGATACAACACGTAGTTGCCGACCAGACCCGCCACCGCGACGGCCACCAGCCCCTTGCCCTTGACGCCGAGTCGGCTGAACGACGGCAGTCGCCGATTGGCCGCCAGCCACGCGAACAGCAGGCCCCCGGATACGCTCAGGCGATACCAGGTGACGGTCACCGGGTCCATCACCTGCAGCACCTGCTTGAGCTTGATCGGCAGAATGCCCCAGAGAAACGCGGTCAGCAGCGCCAGCAGCAGGCCCTGGACCCAGCGTCCGGAAGATATGTGCATGGTGTCCTCGAATCAGGCTTTGGCGGGGGAAGCTGCAGTCTAAAGGCTTGCCGGGAAGGATGTGGTGGGAAAAGATTTCATCAGGTCATTCCCAGGATGCATGCTCAATGCGTGGGCGGGCTTTCGTGGGAGCGGCGGTGCGCCGATGCGACTTGCCCCGCGATAGGGGCAAGCCAACACCCATGCACTATCTACTTCTTGTCCTTGGCGAACGCCGCCTCCAGCGCCTGGTTGATCGTGCGCAGCACCTTTACCCGCGCCCAGCGCTTGTCGTTGGCCTCCACCAGGGTCCACGGCGCGATCTCGGTGCTGGTGCGGTCGACCATGTCGCCCACCGCTTCGGAATAGACATCCCACTTGTCGCGGTTGCGCCAGTCTTCCTCGGTGATCTTGTAGCGCTTGAACGGGATCTGCTCGCGCTCCTCG
Organism: Pseudomonas sp. FW305-96; assembly: GCF_058783825.1. Lineage (NCBI taxonomy): Bacteria > Pseudomonadati > Pseudomonadota > Gammaproteobacteria > Pseudomonadales > Pseudomonadaceae > Pseudomonas > Pseudomonas sp. FW305-96. The sequence continues at coordinate 15,309 of NZ_JBYSYW010000036.1, read as the reverse complement.
AACCGCTCGAGCTGGGTTTGCTGGTCGATGGCCAGCCAGAACTTGACCACCACCACGCCAGCATTGCTCAGTTGCTCCTCGAAATCGTTGATCTCGCCGTAGGCGCGCATCCAGTCCGCCGGGCTGCAGAAGCCCTCGACCCGCTCCACCAGCACCCGGCCATACCAGGAGCGGTCGAAGACGGTGAATTTGCCGCGCGCCGGAATGTGCCGCCAGAACCGCCAGAGGTACGGCTGGGCACGCTCTTCCTCGGTGGGCGCGGCAATCGGTACGATGCGGTACTGGCGCGGGTCCAGCGCCGCCGCCACGCGGCGAATGGCCCCGCCCTTGCCGGCAGCGTCGTTACCTTCGAAAACCGCCACCAGCGCATGCCGGCGCATGTGCTTGTTACGCAAAAGCCCCGCCAGGCGTGCCTGCTCGGTGACCAGCTGCTCTTCGTAATCGCGTTTGTCCAGGCGCTTGCTCAGGTCAAGTGCGCCCAGCAGGCTCTTCTGGTCAATGCTGCGCCCCAGCGGTGTCACATTGCCCTGGTGCTTGAGTGGCTTGTTGTCCAGCGCCGCCTGCAGGCTCTCCAACAGAATGCGCCCCACCGCGAGGCTGCGGTAATACGGATCGACGCCCTCGATCACGTGCCAAGGCGCGTAGTCGCGACTGGTACGACGCAGCACCCGCTCGCCGAAGCGCACGAAGCGGTCGTAGGTTTGCGACTGCTGCCAGTCCAGCGGGCTGATGCGCCAGTTGTGCAGCGGGTCTTCCTTGAGCGCCTTGAGCCGCGCCTTCATCTGTTTCTTGGACAAGTGGAACCAGAACTTGATGATCAGCGCGCCCTCGTCGCATAGCATCTGCTCCAGGCGCTCGGCGCCGGCGATGGCCTGGTCGAGCACCGCGTCCTTGAACTGGCCGTGCACCCGCCCTTCGAGCATCTGGCTGTACCAGTTGCCGAAGAACACGCCCATGCGCCCTTTCGGTGGCAGCGCCCGCCAGTAGCGCCAGGCCGGCGGGCGGGCCAGCTCTTCGTCGGTCTGCTGGTCGAAGGTGCGAACCTCGATCAGCCGCGGGTCCATCCATTCATTGAGCAGCTTGACCGTCTCGCCCTTGCCGGCGCCCTCGATGCCGTTGATCAGCACGATCACCGGAAAGCGTGCCTGCTGCTTGAGTTCGTACTGGGCTTCGAGCAGGGCCTCGCGCAGGGCGGGCACTTCGGCTTCGTAGGTGTCCTTGTCGATGCTGTGACCGATTTCGGCGGATTCGAACATGGAGGGCTCCTTCAATGGATAAGCAAGATTAGCGGATCGAGGAGGATTTTTGCGCCCTCTGCGCTCACCATCGCGACACCAGGCCGCTGCCACGAACGACGCAAGCGTCTGCAGATCGCTTAAGATCCCCCCTTTGTTGCAACCGAGCCGACCATGTCCGACACCCTCCCCCCCACACAGGCCCAGATCGACTGGGATGACCAGGGCCGTCCCCACTCCCGGCAATACGATGATGTCTACTTCGCCATCAACGAAGGCATCGACGAGACCCTGCATGTGTTCATCGAGCAGAACCACCTGCGCCAGCGCTTCGCCGAGCTGCAGCCGCATGCCTGCCTGGTGATCGGTGAAACGGGTTTTGGCACCGGCATGAACTTCTTCTGTGCCTGGCAACTGTTCGCGGAGCTTGCGCCCGCCGAGGCGCGACTGCATTTCGTCAGCGTCGAGAAGTACCCGCTGGCCCGCGACGACCTGGCCCGCGCCATGCAACTGTGGCCGGAGCTGGCCGCCTTCACCCAGCCGTTGCTGGAACAGTACGTGGCGATCCACCCAGGCTTCCAGCAATTCAGCCTCGCCGGTGGCCGCGTCACCCTGACCCTGATGATCGGCGACGCGCTGGAACAGTTGCCTCAGCTCGATGCCCGCATCGACGCCTGGTTCCTCGATGGCTTCGCCCCGGCAAAGAACCCCGACATGTGGACGCCGGAATTGTTCGCCCAGCTGGCGCGGCTGTCGCACCCCGGCACCACCCTGGGTACCTTCACCACCACCGGCTGGGTGCGTCGCTCGCTGATCGAGGCCGGCTTTACCATGAAGAAAGTGCCGGGCATCGGCAAGAAGTGGGAAGTGATGCACGGGGTCTACAGCGGTGCGCCGGCCACTGGCGCACCACCCTGGTACGCCCACCCGGCACCCGCATCGGGGCCACGCGAAGCGCTGGTCATCGGCGCCGGCCTGGCCGGCAGCGCCACCGCCCAGAGCCTGGCAGCACGGGGCTGGCAGGTCTGCGTGCTGGAGCGCCACGACGGCCCGGCCCGGGAGGCCTCGGGCAATCCACAAGGTGTGCTGTACCTGAAGCTTTCCGCCCACGGCACAGCCCTTTCGCAGATGATCCTCGCCGGCTTCGGCTACACCCGCCGCTGGCTCGAGCACCTGCAGCATGGCCAGGACTGGGAGGCCTGCGGCGTATTGCAACTGGCTTTCGATGACCAGGAGAACGCGCGCCAGGCCAAGCTGGCCGCGGCCTTTGACAACAGCCTGCTACAGCGCCTGGAGCGCGCCCAGGCCGAAGCCATCGCCGGGGTCGCGTTGCCCAGCGGCGGCCTGTACTACCCCGAAGGTGGCTGGGTGCACCCGCCTGCGCTGTGCCAGGCCCAACTGGATCACCCGCGTATCCGCCTGCTTACCCACGCCGATGTGCTCGAACTGCGCCGTACCGATGGCCTGTGGCAGGCCTGGGAAGGTGAGCGCCTGCTGGCCAGCGCACCGCTGGTGGTGCTGGCCGGCGCCGCCGATATCCGCCGTTTCCCGGCGTGCGCCGGGCTGCCGCTCAAGCGCATTCGTGGGCAGATCACCCGCCTGCCCGTGACCGAAGGCAGCCGTGCGCTGTGCACCGTGGTCTGTGCCGACGGCTACGTGGCACCCCCGCGCGGGGACGAGCACACCCTTGGCGCCAGCTTCGACTTCAACAGCGAAGACCTGGCACCGACTGTGGCCGAGCATCAAGGTAACCTGGCACTGCTCGATGATATCTCGCCAGACCTCGCCACCCGCCTGTGCACCGCCGAGCTGGACCCGGCGCAGTTGCAGGGCCGGGCGGCGTTTCGCTGCACCAGCCCGGATTACCTGCCCATCGTCGGGCCGATGGCCGATGTCGAGGCGTTCAACGAGGCTTACGCCATGCTGGGCAAGGATGCGCGGCAGGTACCGGACGTGGCCTGCCCGTGGCTTGATGGGTTGTACGTGAACAGTGGGCACGGCTCACGGGGCCTGATCACAGCGCCGTTGTCCGGTGAGTTGATTGCGGCGTGGGTCACTGGTGAGCCGCTGCCGGTGCCCAGGGCGGTGGCCGAGGCGTGCCATCCCAACCGCTTCGCGCTGCGTCGGCTCATACGGGGCAAGTAGCGCGCCCATTGAACGCAAAAGGCCGCCGCATCGATCGGATGCGGCGGCCTTTTGCCGGGTGCTCAACGCCGACGCGGCTGGCGCTTGCGCTGCTCTTCGTCGGTCGGGATCGGCACCGGCTGCAACGGTGGCGGGAGCAGGCCCAAGGCGACAGCGAGGTCATGGAGCCAGTTGTACATGCGTTCGTTCATATTGCCCCCTTGACGGGTCAGCCTCTCGGTCAATCAATCTTGCGATGCGTCATACAGATCATAGTCCGATGTCTTGTATTGCGCATGCCTCTGCTTTTACAGATATGGGCGATTCTGACCCGGATCAAGCGCAGATGGCAGCTTCCGACGGTCGGTCAATCGTTTCGCTTTGTTGCAAATCAATCCAGGCCTGCAGATTGGCCCCGCGTTTGCCCTGGCGCCACATCAACCAGGTCATCGCATGATCGAACGGTGCCTGCAAACGGTGGGCACGCACCTGGTCGCGCCCCGGCAGGCTGTCGAGCATCGATTGCGCCATCAAAGCCACCCCGGCCCCGGCGATCACGCAAGCCAGCATGCTCTGGTAGGACTCGATCTCCATCACCCGGCCCATGGGCGTGTGAGCATGGGCATACCAGGCTTCCAGACGCATGCGGTAGGAGCAGCCCTGGCGGAAGGTGAACACCGCCTTGCCGGCGACATCCCTGGCGCTGTGCACCACCGGGTGCTCGGGGCTGGTGATCAGTACCAGCGTTTCCTCGCACAGTGGCACGCCATCCAGCCCGGCCAGGTTGAGCGGGCCGTCGACCAACGCCGCGTCCAACCGATGGCTGAGCACGCCTTCGAGCAGTTCGGCACTAGGCGCCGCCTGGACCTGCAGGTTCACTGCTGGATAGGCCTGGTGATAACGCGCCAGTAGCGCCGGCAAGTGGATGGCCGCCGTGCTGTACATGGTGCCCAGCACGAAATCTCCCGCTGGCTGGCCACCCTGCACCGCCGCGAGCGCCTCGTCACGCAGGTTGGACAGGCTTTGAGCATAATCCAGCAGTACCTTGCCAGCCGGCGATAACTGCAGACGCTGGCGCTCGCGCAGGAACAGCTCCACCCCCAGTTGCTCCTCAAGCTGACGCAGGCGTGTCGACAGGTTCGAGGGCACCCGGTGCAAGCGTTCGGCGGCGCGGGTCAATGACCCCTCCTCGGCCACGGCCTGGAAGATGCGCAGTTGGCTGAACTCCATGAGATTCTCCAAAACAGAACAACTTCATCATCATTATTCAATTTTATTGAAAGTCAATGCGCCCTACCCTGCCATCCATCGCATCCCCTTCGTGCAGGAGACTTTCCATGTCGCCCTTCGTGCAACTGCTGGCCAGTGCCGTGGCCCTGATGATGGCCATGGGCATCGGCCGCTTCGCCCTGACCCCGCAACTGCCCCGGCTGATCGCCGAGGGCCAGTTCGACCTGACCGCTGGCGGCCTGGTCGCCGCCGCCAACTACCTGGGCTACTTCCTCGGCGCGGTGGACGCCATGTTCGCCCGCCAGCCACGCCAGGTCCGCCTGCGCCTGCATGGCGGGCTGTGGCTGTGCGTACTGCTGACCCTGGCGTCCTGGGCGGCCGACGGGTTCTGGAGCCATTTGCTGCTGCGCTTCGGCACCGGCGTGGCCAGCGCCTGGGTGCTGGTGATGATCGCCAGCCTCAGCCAGCAACTGGCCAGTGCCCATGGCCGCCAGCGCCTCGGCGCACTGGTGTTCGCCGGGCCCGGTGTCGGGATTGCGGTGACAGGCTTGCTGGCCTTGGCTGCGCACCTGCTGGGGCTGGATTCGGCGGCCCTGTGGCTGGTTTACGGGGTCGCCGCACTGGTCATGCTGCTCGCAGTGCTGCCGTGGCTGCCGCGAGCGCTCGAACCCGTCACCTTGCCCCTTGGCAACGACCGCGGCCCCAACAATGGCATCAGCCGCCTGGGCCTGGTCTACGCGCTATACGGGATCGGCTACATCCTGCCGGCCACCTTCCTGTCGCAGATGGCCAGCCAGCAGTTCCATGGGCAATGGCTGGCCGACCTGTTCTGGCCAGCGTTCGGCCTGGCCTCGGCGCTGGGTGTGATGATCGTCAGCCTGCGCCGCCCGGGCCGCACCTCGACCTGGCTGAGCATCACCCTGTGGCTGCAAGGGCTGGGTGTTCTGGCCTGCCTGCTGGGGGGCGGCGTAGGCCTGGCATTGGGCGTGCTGCTGTGCGGCGGGCCGTTCCTGGCCTGCATGCAACTGGTGATGCAGCGCTCGCGGGAGCTGGCGCCTCATGCCACGCAGCGCAATGCCGGGATGTTGACCGCTTGTTTCGCCCTTGGGCAATTGAGTGGGCCGTTGCTGGCGGCGTTGAGCAGCCATTTCAGTGGGGGATTACAGCCCGCACTGGTACTGGCTGCGGTAGGGATGGGATTGGCCGGGATATTGACCGGGGGCTTCTCGGGTCCACCAACCTGTGCCAGCTTGAGACAGGCAGGCTGACCCTGTGATGAGGCAAGCCCTTGTGGGAACGGGCTTGCCTCGCGATAGGGCCGGAACTGCCGACCGCTTACCCCACCAGTTTGCGCAACTGCTGCCGCACCCACGCCTCGGCGCTGACCATGATCACCCCGAGCAGCACCATCACCGCGCCGATCACGAAGTTCAGGCTCAGCGGCTCGTCCAGCAGCAGCACGCCAAAGGTCACCCCGAACAGCGGCGTGATGAAGGAAAACACCGCCAGGTTCGAGGCCAGGTACTTGCGCAGCAACCAGAACCAGGTCAGGTAACTCACGAACGACACCACGATCCCCTGGAACAGCACGCTGCCCACCGCCAGCGGGGTCAGCGAGAAATCGGCGATCTGCCCGCTCACCAAGGCGATCAGCACCAGCCCGACAAACCCCACTGCCAACTGGTAGAACAAAGTCAGGGTCGCCGGCGCCTCGGACAACCGCGAGCCGCGCACCACCACCGTGGTCGCGCCCCAGGCCAGGCCTGCCAGGATCGCCAAGGCGTCGCCCAGCAACATGCGCCCATCGAGATGTTCGAGGGAAACACCGCCCGCAAAGGCCAGGGCAATCCCTGCAAACGCCAGCAGGATCCCCAGCCACTGCAACAGCCGCAACCGCTCGCTGGGCATCATGAAATGCAGCCCCAGGGCGGTGAAGATCGGCGCGGTGTAGAGGAACACCGACATATGCGCCGCCGAAGTCAGTTTCAGCCCCTCGGCGATGAACAGGAACTCCAGGCCGAACAACGCGCCGGCCAACAGCCCGGCGCGCCAGGTGCTGCCGACCTGGTTCCAGCCACCCCGGAAGCACACCAGCAAGCCGACCAGTACCGCCGCGATGCCATTACGAAACGCCGCCTGCATGACCGGTGCGATATCCACCGCGGCGGATTTGATCAGCACCTGCTGGCAGCCCCAGATCAGGCACAGCCCCAGCATGACCTGGAAAGCAAAAGCGTCGGGGTTCTTGCGGACCGCGGTCATGGGCGGCCCCTCTGCGGGTTGAATGACATGGCAAGGCTCGGCAGTGAGAATGGATCCCGATTATCGGGGGACCGGCCTTGCCGATGCCAGTCTAAATTGACCCGCCAGCGATCTGCGCCTTGGCCGAGACGTGCTCGAAGGTGGCTTCATCCAGGGCATCGGGCTGTTCATCGAGCACCTGGCGTGGGTGTTCGAAGCCCGGAATGCTGCTGTCGATCAGACTGAGCAGGCGCGAACCGCGCGGGCTGAGGACGAAATTCTCGCCATTGCCGCCTTCCGCTTCAGGCCGGCTCTCGATAAAACCCCGTTCGAAGAGGATCTTTTCGTACTTGCAGGCCTGGGCCTTGAGCTGGTTCAGGTCGCCCGGCGCCTCGCCATCGGCGGCCAGCGCGGCGGCATGCTGCTCGGCATAGGGGCGCGGCGTAAAACTGTGACCGGCGCCGTTCTGCACTTCGTGCAGCAAGCGTTCGATCAGGTCCCAGTCGTATGTGCTCATGGGGTAAGCCTCCTGCTGTGGACAAGTAGGTACACAGCGTGGGACTGACAGAGGTTGCCAGGTGTTCCATCAAAACCACGAACCCGCTCATTGCTCTGCGCAGCGCGCCCTGCAGGTTACAAGTCGTTCAGCATTTCACGGATGTATTCGGAAAAACTGTCCGCAACCTGATGAGCCTCACGGCTCACCGGGTCGATATCGACGACCACCCAACCGTTGTTCGTGTCAAACCCTGAACAGTATCCCTGCAGGTCATCCCCGAACAGCAGTATGCCTTCCAGGGCGTTCTCCCCATCCTCATCGTAGACCTGGTCAGGCGTAAGCAGGCCTTCGTACAACATATAGGCCGCCTCACCCACTTCCCCCCATCCAAGCTCCCTGATGAATGCCAGGTAATCAGCCGGCACCTGCGAATGGGCGCCAGCCAGCGCCGAGAGCACCTGCGCTTCGGCGGTCGCCAGTTTGGAAAGGGGGCCGGACACCTTGTCCGGCTGTAGATCGTCATACATTCCCATTCACCCTACCCTCTTATCGTGATGTGAAGATTTCCCTGCCCACACTGTCTTTCCCATGGATGCCACCTTGATGCTGGTCGGGGAAGCGTGCCGGGTGCATGTTCCACCATTCGTTAGGTCCGCCGAACCCACTTTCGATGATGTGGTGTGCATCGTAGGGCTGTCCGGCCTTACGTACCACCTTTGTCCCATCCTTGCTCATCACATTTTCGGTGTAGCGGGGCCACGTCTGGCCTGTCTTGGTTTCCCACTGGCCGATCAGCTCGTCCTTGATCTTGTTGAACTCGCGTCGGTGTTTCTGGGTTTCCTTGGGCGTGAGCTTGGTGTAGTTCTTTTCCCGCAAGGCATTTGCCAGGTTGTCGCGTTGCTCGGCGGTGACTTTCAGGCCCGTGTGCGCCTCCAGCTCATTGAGATAACGCCGTGCCTGGCTGGAAAGCTGGGTGAACGCCGATGCCGGCCCCTTGGGCGGCCCCTCGCCGGCAGGAGGCTCGTGCGGCTTGCGGGTGTCCGGCACATCCAGGTGAGAGCCCGGCCCATTGCTTCCTTCATGGTGGGTGCCGCCCTTGCGTCCTGGTATGGCGCCCATGATCACGCTGGTGATCAACTTGCCACCGCCAATCAGGAAGTCGCCGCCTTCCTTCTTGTCGAGGTCGCCCTCTCCCTCCATGCGCTCGGCAATGTACTTGCCAACCTTCGCCACGGCCTCCTCGACCTTAGCATTGAAGTCCTTGCCCAGCTCCGTCTGGTCGATCACCTGGCTGACAGCCATCTGAATGACAGCCTTGGGGCCTTGCAGCATGGCAATTGCCACGGTGACCGCCTCGGCCGCATCCGGATGCGCACCCAGGTACTCGTTGATGGTAGAGACGTAGGTCAGTGTCCATTGGACGCTGTCGCGCTCCGCCGTGACATGCGTTGTATCAAGCTCAAGAGCCCCCAGTTTTCGCTCGAGCTCCCGGGTGAAATCCTGCGACTGCTCGAACACATGCTCAAGATTGTTGAGCTGCTGCAATACCTGGGTCTGGAAGTCTTCATTGCCCATCAAGACCATGGCATCGCGTGGCGACATCCCTGCCAGGATCAACGACTCGAGGGTGTTTTCCGCCAGCGCCCGGCCCGCGACCGCGACAGCGCCGCTGTCCATTGGCCGCCCGGTCATCCGCTGGTAACGATTGACCAGAGCGTTGAGGGCATTGCCGGCCTGTTCGAAGTTCTTCAGCGCCGTCTTGTCGTAGTCGAGCAGCCCATCGCTCCACTTCTGTAGCGTCTCCTTGGGATTGAGCACATCGTTCAGCGAGCTGTCGGTCACATAGAGATCGGTGCGCGACTCCTTGTCCCGCGTGATTTCGTAGGCTTTGTCGAGGTCACGGTTCAGCCCGACGGTGGAGTCCTGGCCGCTCTCGGCGTCCTTGCGCACAGTGATATCACCTGCACCCACGGTGGCACGGACGGTCTGCTCACGGTCCTTTTCATACTCCCAGCCGCTGACGCTCCAGCTGGTCTGGTTCTTCGGGCCCTTCTCGTCGTTACCTGCGTCTGCGGTGACCTTGCCGTTGGAAGGATCCTGCTCGGCACTGGCCGAACCCTTCTTCCAGCTGCCACCCACATTCAGGTAGTAACCGTGCTCCTTGTCCTTGCCGGCAATGTCGCTGAAGCCCAGGGTGCCGGTGTCGAGTTTGAGATTGCCGTTGTCGGCGGCGATCAGCGCACCGTCGAGCTGGGTGTGGTTCTCGGTGCGGATATCGACCTTGTCACGCCCGGTGATGCGAGTCTGGTCCTCGACCCACTCGGTCTTGCCGGTGGTCTTGCCATAGCCGACCGACCCACTGACACCGGCGCCCGGGCCCACGGTAACAGTGGCATTGATGTCGAACTCCTTGCCCTTGACCTTGCCAGTGTCGATGGCCGAGGCCACGTTGAGGTCGCCACCGACACGGCCGATCACTTCGTCGCCGCGTACCTGGGCGCCCTTGATGTTGGTGTCCTTGCCGCTGGTGAACTTCAGCTGGTCACCGGCATACACATAGGCTTGCTGATGACGCTGGGTTTCACGCTCCAGGTCGCCCTTGCCCATGTTGACGCTGGCGTAAACGCCCACACCTTCCGAGCCGAAGGTCAGGCCGACCTCGCCACCGCCGCTATGACGGTTCTGCTCCTGCTGACTGTCGTTCTTGGCAGCCACGATGTTCAGCTCATTCCCCGCGTTCAACTCCACATCGCGACCGGCCTTGACCTGACTGCCCACGATGTTCAGGTCATTGCTGGCATCGAGCTTGATGTTGCCCCCGGCCTCCAGCTGCGCAGGCGTGGAGGTACCCTGCTGGCTATCGGCACTGGCAGTGCCATGGCTGCCGCCGATGCCGACCTTGAAGCCACCGCTGGTGCCACCATGCACGCCGCCCCAGCTCTGCGACTGGTTGTTTTCCTGGCTGCTGCTGCCCTTGGCGACATCTATGTTGATATCCCGGCCTTTGATGTCGATGTCACGCCCGGCCTGGACCTTGCTGCCCTTGATATTGACGTCGTTGCCAGCCTGCATCTTCACATCGTTGCCGGCGTCCAGCGTCGAAGGCCGATTGCTCTGCTCCACGCTTTGCTGGCTGCTGGTCTGCTTGCTGTTGCCGATCTTGCCGTCACCGGTGGGGCCGGTGAAGAACTGGCCGATGGCATCCACGGTCTGCAAGGTGCTGGAACCCTTGCTGACACCATCCTCGCCCTTGCCGGTATTGCTTATCGCATCCTTGGTACTGCCGGCGTTATGTTTGATCGAGCCGCTGACCCCCTGGCTCTCATACTCGCGCTCCTGCTCCTGAATACGCGTGTCACGGCCGGCATCGATGTTGATGTCTCGTCCGGCGCCAAGGCTGATATCGTGCCCCGCCAGCAAGTCCGAACCGGTCTGGTTGATATCACGTCCAGCATTGATATCCAGGTCCTTGCCAGCCTGGATGCGACTGCCGGCAGCCAACTGCTCGCGCAGGCGGTCCTTGGCTTTCTCTTTTTCAACGCCCGCGAAGAAATTGGTACCGTTGTCGTCGGTGTCCGAATGCAGCCCGACGCTGCTCGACTTGGACCACTGTGTATCGTCACGTTGGTTCTGCGCCGCAGTGATGTTCACGTCACGCCCGGCATTCAGGCTGACATTGCGTCCGGCATTGATGCCGCTACCGAGCACGTTGATATCGCGTTCCGCCTCCAGAGTGGCGTCGCGTACGGCGACCACTTGGCTGCCGACACTGGTGCTGCTGCGCGCTTCATGCCCGGAGGTCTTTGCCGACGCAATCGAGACCGAGGGGATCGAGACGTTTTGCACGCCCGGCAGCATCAGCGCTGTCGGCGACAGCATGTCCTTGACCGAAAGCGAGAGCTTGAGCTTCTGCTTGTACTCCTCGCTGCGGCTATAGGCGGTGTCGTTGGCCGACACCAGGTTGACATCGCCCTCGTCGTCCACCAACCCGGCGCGTAGCTCCACATCGTTGCCGGCATTGGCCTTGCTCGCGCGCAAGCGCACATCGCTGCCAGCCGCCAGGACAATGTCGTTGCCGGCATCGAGCTCGCTGCCCACCTGCGTGGCGCGGGTCTGCAGCTGGCTCTTGCCGCTCTTCGACAGGCCCAGGAAGCCGGACTTGGTCTTCTTGCTGAACTCGCCGTGTTCCTCGACGCCGGACAACACCGCCACATCGCGCGTCGCGCCAATCATGAGATCGCCGCCGGCCTTGAGCTGGCTGCCGATCACCGTGACATCGCGGCCGCCGTCCAGGGAGATGCCGCCATAGTCCTGCTTACTGACGTTGACGGTGAGATCGCCACCCGCCTCGATCACCGAGGCGACGTTGGTGCTGTGGTAGCTCTCCTTCTGGTTCGAACTCTTGCGACCGAACGACCCCTTGCTCTTCTTGAGGTAATAGGACGCGCTTTCGTTCTGGTCGGAAGCGATGGTCAGGTCGCGCTCGACGTCGATGTCGACGTCGCCCTTGCCCTTGACCTGGCTGGCGACGATGGCCATGTCCTGGCCGGCAGACAGCGACACGTCACCCCCGGCCTTGACCGTGGTCGAGACCTGGGTGACCTGGTCCTTGGACTGGGTGACCTTCTTGCTGCGGCTGAAGCTGTGGGCTTCGTTGGCGGCGGAGGTCAGGTTCAGGTCCTCGCCTGCGGCCAGGGAGAGGTTGCGGCCCGCATCGATCTGGCTGGCCACCGCGGTGAGATCACGGCCCGCGCCAATGCTCAGGTCGCGACCGGCGGTAACCGTCGCGCCATGCTGCTGCACGGTGTTGTTGCGCTGGCGGTTGCTGTAGAAGCCTTCGCGCTCCTCGACCGACAGCACGCTGACATCGCGCCCGGCGTTGAGGGACAGGTCGCCGCCACTCTGGATCACGCTGGCGACGTTGTTGATATCCTGGCCGGCCTTGAGGCTGAGGCTGTTCCCGGCTTCGATACGGGCGGCGTTATCCAGGTAGTCCTTGTGCTGGCTGGTGCCGCCGAAATGGGTGACGGCGCGCACCTGGTCACGCTGGTTGAGGATATCGCCATTGACCGCAGTCAGGCTCACGTCGCGCCCGGTGATGATGCCGCCGGCGCTGTTGCTCAGGTTGTTGCCGGCCAGCAGTTCCAGACGCTCTCCGGCCTGGATCAGGCCAGTGTTGACCAGGTTGTTGCCAGCGGTGGCGGACAGGTTGCGGCTGGCCTGCAAGGTCCCGACGTTGGTCAGGTTCTCGCCGGCGATCAGTTGTACGTCCTGGCCGGCGATCAACGCACCGTTGGGGGCCAGGCGGTTGTTGGCCTGGGCCAGGTAAAGCACCGGGACCAGGACCTCTTCGCCGTTGACCTGGTGTTTTTCCATCCACACGATGTCATGGGTCAGCGCCGCCACCTGGGAGGCCGTCAGGCCCACACCCAGGCTCAGCTGGAGCTGGTCCTTGCTGCGGATGGCGTTGTCCATCAGGTACTTGAACAGCTGATCGCCAGAGGTCTGGCCATCGATGAACTGCTGGCCGGTACGGGCCACCACCGCCTGCTGGATCAGGCGCTGCTCGTAGAGTCCATCACCCAGGCGCTTCCAACTCTGGTCCGGGTCGTAGCCCAGGTTGCCGAGCAGATAGTCCGAGCTCATGAACTGCTTGAGGTCGGTGAGGACCGGGTTGGTCTCGATCAGATACTTGTGTGGCTTGCTGGTGTACTGGCTGTCCGGCATACGGGTGACACCCGCAATGTCGGGACGCGCGCTGATCCCCAGGTTGCCGTTGACCGAGGGTTCCCGGGCATCGGCACCGGGATGTCGCGTCGCGCGATTGACGTCGACCGGTGCGCCGTTCGGTGCGTAGACACCGATGGTACTTGCGTTGCCGCCCACGGCACCGCCCTGATGGGCGATGCGGTCGATCTGCTGATGGCTCTGGTTCCCCGCACTGGCATCCACAGCCTGCAGCGCACCAGGCTGGGCGCCTGGGGTCGACACCTGGCGGCCTTGGGTCAAGACTTCAGCACTGCCAAGCGTCCAGCTCGGGGCTGTACCACCTGCGCCACTGCCGCCCTGACCACTCAGGCGGAACAGTCCATTCTGCCCGGTGGGCAAGGTGAAACCACCCAAGGCGAGGGGGTTGACCTGTTGTTGTGCCAGGTCAGGGGGAAGCTGGGCATGAATATTGATGACCGTGCTGCCGGCAGCGCTCGGCAACTTGGGGTCGAACGCCTTGGCTGCCGGGCCACCGACCGTCAGCCCTTCCTGGATGACGCTGTTGATCACGTCCCTGGTGGCGTTGATGCTTACCCGGCCACCCGCCTGTACAACGGCATTCGCCGCACCGACCTGGGTGTCATGCACGATGGTGCGCGGATCGAAGAACGTGACGCCTTGAATCTGCGCGGGCAGCGGCGCTCTCACATCAGGGTTGTATGCCGGCGCGATGTTCAGCGAGCCGATCGAGAATCCGTCAAACCAGCTCTTCCAGCCGATGACCGCGATGGTGTTGTAGTTTGCGGTACCGCCAAGCCGGGTATAGGGCGTGATGCGTGATTCGTTCCAGTTGGCATCCCACATTCGCATCGTGCCTACGACATTCCTGCCGCCGTTACTGGTGTCCCTTTTATATTCCGGGTCATTGGCAGCGTTATAGCGCATCACCGCGGCAAAGTACGGCATGGCGTATTTGACCTTGTCAACGCCTGTCAGGTAGAACGACTTCAGCTCCGAATAGGTGCCCAGTGCCTCGCCCTTGTTGAGGAAGTTCTGCACGTTGACCGTGATATCACGCTGGGCGGTGATCACCGAAGCCGAGTTCTCCAGCCGCCCCCCGAGCACAAACAGGTCGCGGCCAGCACGGATTGCCCCGGCAGGCGAGTCGATCTCGACCTTTCTCTCGTAGTACTCTTCGAGCACCATATGACCGGCGCCCGGCCCAGTCTGACGCATACCGATCGAGCTCCACTTCGGTGTGCCCGTGGTCTTGAAAACCTCCTTCCTGTTCTCGATGGCCTGCGCATTCAGGCGCATGTCCCCGGCACTCTCGAGGCTGCCGGAAATGTTCTCCATCTTGTTCGCCAGCCCGCCCGCGGCATTGCCAGCCACCGTCAAGCCACCCAGGCTGTAGACGTCGCCATAGAAGTTGGTCAAGGCGCCGGTATACAGCTGCATGTCCCCGCCACTGAACAACAGGCTGTGATCGTTGCGCAGGCTGCCGGTGGTCACCCGCACCAACTGGTTGCCACCCAAAGTCCCCAGGTTGTTCACGCTACCGGCATTGACCAGCAGATCCCCCGCCGAGCTCAGCCGCCCCTGGTTGGTCAGCAGGCCCGCCACATTGATCGTGGTGTTGCCCACCCCCGTGATGCTGGCGTTGCTGCCCAGGTTCATCTGCGCCGCGCTCACCCCCAGGGTACCCAGGCTGTTCACCCGCCCATTGGCGCTGCTGTAGGTACCCCCCAGGTTGAGGCTGAGCGCGCCGTCACTGGCGATCAGACCTTCGTTGCTCCAGTTGCCGCCGTTGCCCACCAGGCTGTCGAATGCCAGCAACTGGCCGCCACCGGTCTGGGTGAGGTTGTTGACATTGACCGTCAGGCGCCCGGCCTGGATGGCGCTGCCGTTGGTCCAGCTGTCGGCGGTCAGGGTCAGGCCGCCGCGGGTGCTGAGGCTGCCGCCGGCACGGGTAAGGTTGGCGGTGTCGATGTCGAACACGCCCTTGCCCACGTGCAGCACCTTGCCACCGACGTTCTGCAGCAGGCCGGCGCCGAGGGTCAGGTCACTGTTGCCGATCTCCACCTGGCCATTGCGGTTGTCGAACAACCCGCCAATGGCGAACTGGCTCTTGCCGCTGGTGCCCACGGCACGCAGTTGCCCCCCCTGGTTGTCCAGAGTGGCGGCCGTGATGGCGAGGGTACTGGCGCTTTCGATGATGCCGCTGCGGTTATCCAGCGCGCCGCTCAGCCCCAGTTCGATACGCTGGCCGAC